>JBCCSR010000589.1:0-4409 GCA_039199865.1 Bacteroidota bacterium | reverse complement strand
GCTCACCACGCCGACTCCCTACAAAATTTGAATTTACAACTGGATGTCTATTATGATTTGGGAGACTTTTATCGGCTTCAGCAAAATTTCGAAAAGGCGGCAGAATACTTGAAGAAATCCTTGAACTTTGATCCCAATCAGTATCCAGCCATCAACTATTGTATGCGGGTACACACTCTAGCCAGCATCTACAAGCAATTCAAGAGCAAAGTAGAGCAAAGAAAAGGCATTGTGCTCTACGAGGAAATGCTGGCCGACAACTGCAACGGCAGACTCAACAAGTTTCAACGGGCAAAAGCTTTGAACAACCTCGGCAGTGCTTACGTAGAAATTGGTGATTTCGTCAATGGTGAGCTTCGTTTGAAAGCGGCCCTTGAGATGAAACGAGCAATCAATAAACCCAATAGCCTGGCCTATACCCTCAACGAATTGGCTACCTTTCATTTTCGCCAAAAACAATACAAGGAGGCTTTCCAATATGCGAAAGAAGCACTGACCAACATTACGACCGATGTGTATTTGACGACTGATGTTTTGGATAATTTATCCTTAAGCTGTGCCAATCTTGGAAAATATGAAGAAGCCTTTGAATACTCCAATCAACTCTACAATCTCAAAGACTCCCTCTTCCACGACCAAAAGCAAACGCTATTGGCAGAAATGGCCACCAAGTACAATTTGGCCAAAAAAGAAAAAGATTTAGCGACGAAGGACCTGGAAATTGCGCAGCAAAAAAACCAGTTCAATCAAATTGTAATGATCGCTTTGGGATGCATTCTAATCATTGGTTTGCTTTATTATTGGGCTCGCCAACAGTGGCAAAAACAAAGAATGGAAGCTCAGAAATTGCAAGAACTAGACCAAATCAAATCTACTTTTTTCACCAATATTAGCCACGAATTTCGTACTCCGCTGACCCTCATTTCCTCTATTTTCGAAGAAAAACACCCCATTGGCAATCAGGAACAAGTACAAATCACCAACAAAGAAGCCGATATCGTCCGACGCAGTAGCCAGCGTTTGCTCCAGCTCATCGATCAATTATTGGATCTGGCCAAATTGGACGCTGGCAAGATGAAATTGCAGGTCAGCAAAGGAAATGTACATCAATTTCTCAGCCAGTTGGTCCGCTCTTTTGAACCTTTGGCCCAACAACATCAGCTGCGCCTTCAGTTCGTTAGCCGACAAAACAATTTTACCTTTTGGTACGATGCGGATAAACTGGAAAAAATCATCATCAATTTACTATCGAATGCCATCAAGTTTACCCCACCAGGAGGAGAGATCAATCTTTTCTTGGAAAGTGTAGAGCACTATGCGCAAATTGTCGTTCAAGACAATGGCATCGGTATTGACCAAGAACACATTACCCATATTTTCGACCGCTTCCACCAGATCGATAATTCCAGTACCAGAGCTTATGAGGGAAGTGGAATTGGCCTGGCCTTGGTTCAACAAATGGTTTTGGCGCATCGGGGGAAAATCCAAGTCAGTAGTCAAAAGGGCAATGGCACCACTTTTATCATTCAACTCCCACTAGAGGACACCACCTACGAAAGGTCAGAAAAACGGGATGACCTTCAACCAGTAACGCCCATCCAGATCCTCCCCATCCAATCGATTGCAGAGGCAGACCCAAGAGAAAAAAGTCCTGAAAAAACCAGTCAAGGACCACTACTTTTACTCATCGAAGACAATGCAGATTTGCGCTTTGTACTGCGTCAACAATTACAGTCGCAATACCAAATTATCGAGTCGCCAAATGGTAAAACCGGAATAGAAATGGCGATCAAAGCTATTCCTGACCTGATTGTCTGCGATGTCATGATGCCCGGTTTGGATGGCTACCAAGTTTGCGAACAATTAAAACGAGATGAGCGCACCAGCCATATCCCCATCATTCTGTTGACAGCCAAAGCCACTCAGGAAGAAAAAATAGAAGGACTTACCACGGGAGCGGATGATTATTTGATCAAACCCTTTGATCGCCATGAACTTGCCATTCGCATTCGAAACCTGATCCAACAACGCAATGAATTGCAAAGACGCTACGCTGGTGAGGTCGTTTACCGTACCAAAGATGAAAAGGTCATTTCCAAGGAAGATGCTTTCATTCAAAATTTGCTAAAGATCATCGATCGAGAAATGAGCAATGAAAATTTTGGGGTGGAAGAGTTGAGCCAGGCCGTTCACATGAGTCGCAGTCAATTGTACAGAAAACTCAAAGCCTTAACGGGAAAGACACCCAACGCCTTCTTGCGCAGCATTCGCCTCGAACGGGCCCATCAGCTGCTCAGCCAGCACGCTGGCAATGTGGGTGAGATCGCCTTGATGGCTGGTTTTAGCAATGCCAACTATTTTTCAAAATGCTTTAAAGAAGCGTATGGAAAAAGTCCGGGAGCCGTCCTAAAATCAAGCCCAGTAGAATAAATCCCACCCTTTCGCCCTGAATCCATCCGGTTTGCAACAATTCTAACTAAAATTGCAACATTTACAGCCGCGAGAATAGCTAAATACACTGATATTTGAAGCCTGTTGTAAGTGTTGATGTCTTGATCAATCAGGGAGCTGACTGCTCGCCCTTTGGGTGCCAAAAAATGAAGCAGCTTCTTTCCAATCAACATAAAATCATTAGAGGATACATCAACCATGCATTAACATCAAACGCATTGATACGAATGGGGGTCCACTTTCAAAATCGGTTTTCTTTAGTTCAATACCATTTCAATTCGTAGTTGCCCAATGCTATTTTCGAACGCGATCAAGAAGAATCTCAATCTAATGTTTTTTTTGTATTTCCGAGCAGAACTGTTCTAGAACAGTTCTGCTTCTTTTGTGCGGTACTTAATCCGGAACCTTGTCGGGATTGAGCAAATCGTAAAACTCTCCAATCTTTGGTAGAATAATGATACGGGTACGGCGATTGGTAGCCCGACCTTCTGGGGTATCATTGCTAGCCAAGGCATTGTATTCTCCACGCCCCGCAGCAATCAAACGATTGGGATCGATGTTGTACGTACTTTGCAAAACATGTACGACGGAAGTTGCCCGCTTGACACTCAAGTCCCAGTTGTCTTTAAAACAAGTTTGGTTGATCGGCATATTATCGGTGTAACCTTCCACCATCACCTCAAGATTGGGACGAGATTCGATAATGGTGGCAATTTTACCCAATACCTCATTGGCTCTTGGAGTAATGTTGGCACTTCCACTTTGATAAAGCATCTTGTCAGAAAGATTGATGAATACGACAGTTTTATCCACTTTTACTTCCACGTCATTGTCATCGATTCCATCTCGAAGTACACTTTTTAGGTTAACGGCCAAGGCCAAGTTGATGGAATCCGCTTTGGTTTTGGCGGCTTGCAAAAGGTGAATGTATTTGTCTTTTTGCGCAAGCTGTGACAAAGATTCATTGATATTGTCACTGGCTGATTTCGACAAATCGGTCAAATCTTCTACCTGTTTGATTTGTTTGTCTCTCTGATTTCTAACGTCAGAAATTTGTTCTTTTAAATCTTTAATTTGTTCTTCTCGAAATTGGAGATTGCTTTCCTGACTACGGATTTCTCCCCGCAACTGTTCTTTTTCTTGTTCACAGGTCGACAAGCGACTCATGTAATCATTGATTTTTTCCCCACATTCCCCCAACTCTTGGTTGGAAGCGTCCAGTTGAGTTTGTAAGGCGGCAAATTGTTTTTTACTAACACAGGCCGGAAGGCTCAAGCCAAGGGCCAGAAGATACATAAAGCAAGTTTTTAGATTCATGATGTTTGATATTAAAAGCTAATTTGGAATTTTGGGTGAATGAAATTATGGCGAAAATAATAAAATCCGGAAAATAGCAGTCAGAACAGTTCACAATCAGTGGCGGAACCATCCGAAATAGGGCTTTTCCTATGCACAAAGCTGGATTTTCTCGCAACGACGAGACTCCTCCAACAGTTTCCTTCATTGTAAGGGTAGGCTTTCGAGAAACTCGGCGACTTGCCGAGCATTATTCAGAACGAATATTTTTGTCTTTTCTTTTAATTTCTCCAACTTTTTATGAATTCCGGCTCTTCGAGTCCAATTGTAAGTCAATACATAATGGATAAACTCCCAATTGATTCGTTCCGGACATTCTGCCGTCATGTCTAGACGGGTTTGCCCACGGTGTTGCCAATACCTTTTTAAAATTCGATACAAACAATGATAAGTAGGAAAATCCAGAAAGATAATATGAGTAGCTCGTGGAAGACGTAGATCAAAGGTGCTGCTGTAGTTGCCATCCATTACCCAGTTGTCTTTTTGCACCTCTTTCCCAACTGCCTTTCTAAAAACTTCTAGAGTCGACTCCTTCCAATGGGCTTGCCAATACACTTGATCCAAATGGACAAGGTCCAAGCCCGTTTGTTCATGAATGGCTC
>JBCCSR010000588.1:0-4417 GCA_039199865.1 Bacteroidota bacterium | reverse complement strand
TTTTAAAGTTATAGTAAATAGCTGTTGATCAGTAGATTATTGAGTATTTTTGTGGAAATAAAATGGCAATGCTTGATCAAAAAGAGTATAAACTTTATACCGTAATCCAGTCTTTAGAAAAAAAAGAGGTTCGACAGCTCCGGAAAATGCTAAAATCTCCCTTTTTCACCCGGAGAGCTGACGTTCGTCAACTCTTTGAGGTATTGATCAAAAGACATTTAAAAGGAAAAGTCTTTCCTCGGGATGCTCAACTTTTCAAAGAGGTATTTCCGGGAGAGGCTTGGGATGATTTGAAGTTGAGGGGAACTCGGAGTGATTTGTTGGAATTGATCGAGGAGTATTTGATGATTGCAGAATTTAGAAACGACGCGATCCAATCCAAACTCTTAATGGCAGATATCTACCGGCGGCGGAATTTGGCAAAATGTTATACGAGTGCCATGAAGCAGTGCAATCAACTCATCAATATCCATCCCAAAAGGAACGCAGATTATTATCAGTATTTATTGGACTATCAGGTCAACCAAATGAAATACCAGTCGAGTACCAAACGAACGGAGCATTTGTATTTACAGGAGATTTCCGATACCAACGATGTTTTGTACTTGATTCAGAAACTACAAATGATTTGTGCCCAGTTATCGCATCAACTCGTTTACAAAACCGACTATCACTTTGGCTTATTGACCAATCTGCTGGAGGAAATTGGCCAGGAGAAATACCTTAAAATTCCGGCAATTGCCGTTTATTATTATTGCTTTCGTTTTTTAACAGAATCAGAGCAATTGACCTATTTTCAATCCTTTAAAAATCTACTCAACGATCATCGGCATCAATTTTCAAAAGAAGATCTGGAAGCTCCTTATCGCTTGGCGCTCAATCTCTGTATCCGTAAAATCAATGAGGGAGAACATTCTTTTGTCAGAGACAGTTGGGAATTGAGTAAAGAAGGATTGGCTGCCGGGATATTGTTTGAAAACAGCTACATTCCTCGTTTTACTTTTAACAATGCGATTGCGGCCGCACTATTGTTGGAGGAGTTCAACTGGGTTGCCGAATTCATCGAACAATACTCCATACACTTGGAGCCCACTTTTCGCGAGCAAACCATCAGTTTTAATTTGGCTCGGCTGTCCTTTGCCAAAGAAGAGTACGAACAGGCCTTGCTGCATTTACAAAGTGCGGAATATAAAGATTTGGTCAATAACTTGATATCAAAAATGTTGTTGATCAAGATCTATTGGGAGTTGCAAAGTTTTGAAGCGTTACTTGCACATCTGGACAGTTTTCAACAATTCATCAGAAGGAGAGAGGTGAGTGATTATCATCGGATCAATTTTTTGAACACCATTCGTTACGTTCGAAAAATTGCAGCTATTCCGAGTTACGACAAAGCAGAAAGAGCGCGAATTCGCAGGCAAATTCAGGAGGAAGAAATCCTCACGCAAAGAAATTGGTTGTTGGAAAGGGTATTGACCGCATCTTCTTAGCCTTCAACTATTTCCTTCTTTGCTTCTGTTTCTCTTTGGGACCATACTTTTCAGCATCCTCAAAAGAGATTCCAATGAGTTCTTCAATTTTAATTTTGGCTACTTTAATTTCCGATTTGGCCGTGATGGTCGATTCTTTGGCGCTATAATAAGTAGAGGAGGCTTGATTGACCTCATCGAGATCGGCTTCTCCTTTTTTGAAGCGGGCATTGATGAGTTGATAAGTTTGGTAATTCTCTTCCTCTGCTTGCTCGCGCGTCAACAAAATCTCTTTGGCCAAAAGGTATTCTTCGTATCGCTCCAAGACATCGGCACGGATTTGCAGTTTTTCTTGGTCCCTTTCCAGCTCAGTGACCTGTACTTCTAGCTGGGCTATTTTTTTCTCTTTGGGATGATTGAGTATGGTTCCCAGGCTAATTCGAGCGCCAAAATTGAAGCGAGGATAAATCAAGCTTTCAATGATGGGATCGCGTCCGGTGGGATCGACCACATCCTGAATAAAGTGTGCTTCATTGTAGTTAAAAATAGCATCTACATCTTTGGTCCAATCCCATTTCTTAATTCTCAATTCTTCTTTGGCAATGTCTACTTTTCGAGACAAAACATCATTTTTGGGATTGTTCATCCAGGCCAATTGAACCAAAAAATCAGGAAAAGTTTTGGCTCGGTATTCAACCGGGATAACCACTTTATCAAAATCTACCTTTTGGGCGTGTAAGCCAAAACTGAGGCAGAGAAGTAGTAAAAAGGTGAATCGTGTTTTCAAACTAATTAGGTTTGTTTAAAGAAAAAAATCAACTTTTATGCCGAAAGAAGTCCAGGAGTTTTTTGGGCAAAGGTGAGGATCGTTTTCCTCCTTTCAAATTGTTCAGATTTGGATGATTTTGCCTGGATCGAATGGGAATTCCTTGAACATTATCCAATTTTGAATCCGCATGTTGATTTAATTTGGGGTAGCTTGGAGGTTGAACCACATCGTCAAAATCTTTCAATTTTACCAAGACGGCCAATAAGATGTAAAAAATAATGCTGGTTGGCAAGATGGTCATTGCTTCTTGTGGATAGTTGGCTAGCGTTAGCTGGAAAAAAACAACGGTTAGACTTAGGTAAATGACTTTTATCTTGGGGTTTCGAACCCGAAAATAGTAATAAATACTGGTACGCAAAACCAAATAAAGGAAGAGACAATAGATCGTCAAGCCAATCCAGCCCAGCTCAACCGCCACTCTTACAAAGCCACTGTCGTGGGCAAAGGAAGAAAGTAAAGAGTCTGGTGTAAAGCGCTTTCCCCAAATCCCTGTACTGCCCAGCCCTCCTCCGAAAGGGTGTCTATGAATAAAAGGTTGGATGATCTTCTGATTTTCCAATCGAACCCGCATTGTATCATCACTCTTGCTCAGTAAGAACGCCGATTGAATTCGGTAGATCACCGCACTATTGGTTGATTTTAGGACCATTCCGGTTCCCAAGACCATGAAAATACCTAGAATGGCGATTACTTTTCGGTTCATACTCATCAAAGCAAAGATGACCAGACCAAAAGGCATCAAAACAAAGGGGGTTCGTGATCCTGCGTAGGCCATGGCCAAAATCATGGACACTGCGGCTACACCTAAGATGATTTTTCGAAGATTACTAAAAGGACCCGTCATCAAAATCAAGCAAAAGGTACACATGTAGGAGAGCAAAATCCCGAAATTGGTCGGATCTGAAAAGAAAGAAAAAATACGCAATCTAGACCATTGATGGATCAAACGTATTCGCTCCGGGTCGGAATAAAGCCAGACCAATTCGGCATCGGTAAAACCAAAGTATTCTTGTTTTAAGCCATAAAGTGCCGAAATAAAGGTCAATCCGATGATGAGTTTGAGGGTCCGCATGATGATTCTCTCCGTCCGGAAAGCATAACAGGCAACGAAGTAAAGCAAAATCAAGATTGCCATACTTCTAACCGTAAATATCCAGGCCAACTGCGAACCTGCAGATGGATTGAGAACTTGAATGATGTTGTAAATGACCCAAATGAAGATGAGTACGCTAATTGGACTTTTGGCATAGCCAGAAACCCTAAAGCGAATTTGATTGAGCAGCATCCCAATGAAAAGCAGAATCAGCAAGGCATCCAGTAAAATACCGAAGGGCAACTCTGCATATTTACTCGCCAGCCCAATTCCAAAAGCAGTAATCAGGATTAAAACTAGTCCGATCGATTGATCCAACAAACAGGCACCGATCAAGGGAATGGCAATGATAAGGATCGGCAAGGCCATGCTGTACTTGAGCCCCAAGACCGAAACGATATAAGCGATTCCGACCGCTAGGGCGCAGAGGATGCCAAAACCCAAGGGGTTGTACAGCTTTTCTAGGAATAACTGATTGCCCAACCAGTTACTCACACTACGAAAGTATTTGAGTACCATCATGATTATCCAGTTGTGGGTACTCTCTTAGAAGAAAAGAACTTTCATAAAGCAACCCAACAGTAGCAATACTGCTAGGGCAACGCTAATTCCTTCAATATACTTTTCTGTTTGACTCAGTTCTACTTTGTCGAATTTGGAATCCATTTTCTCATAGTTTTTGTACCATTAATTTAACCTCTTGGAGTTTTGTTGGTCTCCAGAAGCTTTGTCTTTCAAGCGCAAATCATAGTATGAGGTAGATGCTTCTACCGGCGTAAAAGTCATTGTGTGAGACGGAGGGAGATCGTCCGAAGTTCTTGGAGTATCGAAATCTTTTAGACGGACGATAATGGCGCAAGCCACATAAAAGATCAGACTCGTAGGTAAAATTACCAAAACTTCTTGTGGATAGCAAGCCAAGGCCAGCTGAAAAAATATCGTGGTGAAGGCCAAATAAAAAACTTTTATCTTGGGATTGTTGACTCTGAGGTAGTAATAAATACTCTCTCGCAATAATGTAAATAA
>JBCCSR010000587.1:0-4423 GCA_039199865.1 Bacteroidota bacterium | reverse complement strand
GGATGAAGTAGAACGATTGGGAAAGGAAAAGATCAATGGAAAAATTGTCTTCTACAATCGGCCAATGAATCCTCGCCAAATTCGCACTTTCAATGCCTACGGTGGAGCAGTTGATCAAAGGGTTCATGGTGCCTCGCAAGCAGCAAAATATGGTGCAGTAGCCACTTTGGTCCGCTCGATGACTACCCGTCAGGATGATGTCCCTCATACTGGAACTATGGCCAATAGAGAGGGAATACGCAAAATTCCAGCCCTTGCCATCAGCACCAATGCCGCCAACTTGCTCAGTGATTTACTTGAGAAAGAAAAAGTCAAAATTTACCTTCGGACAACCTGTGAAACCCATCCAGACGTTCCATCCTATAATGTGATTGGCGAAATCAAAGGCAGCGAATTTCCGGAAGAAATTATTTTGGTTGGTGGTCATCTGGATGCCTGGGACGTTGGTGGTGGTGCTCATGATGATGGTGCAGGTTGTGCCCATTCGATGGATGTAATTCAGCTCCTCCAACAACTGCAGTATCGACCAAAGCGTACGCTGCGCTGCGTGCTGTTTATGAATGAAGAAAATGGTCTGGCTGGTGGCTTGGAGTATGCCAAAGTGGCCAATCAGAATGGTGAATTTCATTTGGCCGCTATTGAGTCGGATGCGGGCGGATTCACTCCTCGTGGCTTTAGCTGCGATGCAGAGGCAGAAGTTTTTGGCCCCCGTTACAAAAAAATGTTAGAATGGTTACCTTTACTGGAGCCCTACGGCTTGTACCTTTCGAAGGGGGGTTCTGGTGCCGACATTTCTCCCTTAAAGAGTCAAAAAGGAATGCTCGTTGGGTTTCGCCCAGATTCTCAGCGTTACTTTGATTTCCATCATACGGCCATCGACACCATTGATGCCGTAAACGAAAGAGAATTGCAACTAGGCGTTGGCGCCATTGCCAGTTTACTTTATCTCATTGATAAATACGGTTTATGAATACCACAATAGTCAAAGCGCATGATTTACAATTTGAGCTCTATCTTTCAGCGGAGCAAATCCAACAAAGGGTAAAGGCCTTAGGCTTGGAATTGACGACTCGGTTTCAGGGCAAGGACCCTGTTTTTATCAGCATCCTTAACGGAGGGTTCATTTTTGCAGCGGACCTTACCCGAGCTTGTACCATTGATTGTGAAATTTCATTTATCAAACTGTCTTCTTACCAGAATACCTCCTCCACGGGCAAAGTCGTTACTCTGATTGGCCTAGATGCCGAGGTCAAAGGAAAAGAAGTGATCATCGTAGAAGATATTGTCGACACGGGAGAAACGCTCACGCAGTTTTTAAAAGAATTGAACAAATATAAACCCGCCTCCATTACTTTAGTATCGCTCCTAGTGAAACCGGAGGCTTTGCAGGAACGCCTCGAAGTAGATTATGTTGGTTTCAACATTCCCAACAAATTTGTCATTGGCTATGGTCTAGATTACAACGGTGTAGGACGGAATCTCCCAGGTATTTATCAATTGGTGAAGACAGTATGAGTCTTGCTCCTTCGAGGAAAAAAGCATATTTTGTTGAGCAACTACATTTTCGTGTATGTGGACGACAGTACTCCTTACGGTAGGCATCAGCTATCTGGCATTGCTCCTTATTTTTTATTTTGGGCAAAATCTATTTTTCTTTCGTCCTGAAATCCTTCCTAGACACTTCACTTACCAATACGCTTTCCCATTTGAGGAGGTCAATTTTGACATGGAAGACGGTGGCTTTATCAATGGTCTTCACTTTAAAGTCCCCAATTCTAAAGGGGTAGTCTATTATTTTAAGGGAAATTCCCGTAGCATTAAAGGTTGGGGCAAATTTGCCCGTGATTTTGTAGGGAAGGGCTACGACTTTTTTATGATTGATTATCGTGGCTTCGGCAAAAGTAGAGGCAAGCGCACTGAGTCGATTTTGTACAACGACACCCAACATGTTTACAAGTGGCTGACCACCCAATATCCGGAAGATAAAATCATCATTTATGGTCGATCCCTAGGCAGTGGCATTGCCACTCGTATTGCGTCTTGGAACAAGCCTAAAATGTTGATTCTCGATTCCCCTTACTTCAGTTTTCTCAAGCAAATTCGACGCTACGCTTGGTTTTTACCCGTCTCTTGGTTATTAAAATATCCAATTCGTACAGATCAATTTATTAAAAAAGTAAGCTGCCCCATCTTCTTCCTACACGGAAAAAGAGACCAATTAATCCCCTTCCAGCATTCCGAGATGCTTCAACGACTAGCCCCTAAGGGCAGCCATCTATTCGCCATCCCCGAGGGCGGCCATAACAATCTACCTAGCCTTGAAGCCTACCACGAACACCTCTACGACATCCTCAATGACAATGACTTGTACGAACAATTTATCCGTCAAATTCGAACAGCTTCAAGGCGGGCCTAGTCTTTTGGTCATTTTCAAAAAAAATTCACAGCCCATCTTTCCAATCTCCCAAAAATATTATACCTTTGTGCTTCGCTTCGGCGGGATTGACCCATGGTGTAATTGGCAACACAGCTGGTTTTGGTCCAGCCATTCTAGGTTCGAGTCCTAGTGGGTCAACAGATGAAAAGCCTTGATAATCAGTGATTTATCGAGGCTTTTTTAGTTTAAGGCACAATATAGGTACAACAAATCAGGCCTTTTCTCACCACTCATAATTCCAATAAAATGTTATAATTCACCTCGTTTTGCGGGCCTTACAAGCTTGTATTGGAATATCGGTAAGCGTATCAACGAGGAAGTTCTTAATCATCAACGGGCTACCTACGGAAAGTAAATTGTCGTTTCACTGTCGCGACAATTGTCCTGGTCCCATTTCATAGCCATCATTCCACTCAAGACGGAGCTTGAAAGATCGTTTTATGCAGAAATGTATCGAGTAGAAAACTGGAGTGTTCGGACGCTTCGATCTAAGATTCAATCTATGTTATTTGAGCGAACAGCCATTTCTCATAAACCAGAGGAACTGGCGAAAAAAGAAATAGATAAGCTCAGAAAAACCGACTGCTAAGCTTCACAAAACCCCAGCCGACAGAAGTCTTTCCCCATCAGGAGAAACCACGCATTACTTTATGTTGATGTACTCTTTTAGGGTGACAAACAGACCATGGAGCACTATCAATAAAATAGATACCTGTTGACTTGGATAAGCTACAACGGTAGTTTAAAAACAAGCACATCGGCAAAAAAGCGCTTGGAGTAAGTTCAATGAAGCGATTGTAACTGACCAGGTCAGAAAAATCATTTTTCAAATGTTGTTGAACATATTCGATATAATAGCTCTTGAAATTCTTGTAAGACTTATGGTGATCATTCACGACAATTGTCATGACTTCACTTAAAGTTAATTTTGGAGCAAGTTCAGGTTTTGCTCTTGACCATGCTTGTAAAATTCTTTGATCCGTTTTACAGAAATTATCAATTTCAAGGTAAATTTCCAATAGTATAGGAGTTGATTTTTGGGGTACGTAATTTGGTCATTACAATTTTACTAAATTCTGCTCCTATGTTTTTTAGTTTTATGGAATTGCTTTTAAATCCGAACTCACGTTGATGATTAAGTCTGAGCTACTATGCCACCTTCTTATTCAAATGCACTATAATCATATCTAATAAATTTCCAAAAGGAATAATTTCGATAGAAAAATTCTGCCCTGAATTGGGGCTTATCCTCAGATTCTCAATTTGTTTATGAGCCAGTCTCCTTAGTGCAATTGGATTAAAATTAGCACGAGGTAGGGTGCATAAAATGCGAATAAACCATTTTGCCCTTTGGGTATCTTTCCCTCGTAAGTACCGATAAATATAGTTTTGTACTGATTCAACTCGATCAATAAACCGACCTCTATCTTTAGCCAAATACATCAATAATTCTGCAATGAGGATAGTAACATTATCGCCTTGATAGTCGGCTTCATTTTTCAGTGTGTCGTTGAAGTATTTCCGCATTCAGAAAGGTTTATTCATTCTTAGCCGTCCGACATAAACCATAAAATGCAAATAGGCTTCAATAATGGCAAATTGCCGGCGAATTTCTTGATTGGGGTATTTTTGATTTTGTCGATAGCGTTCAAAGGCTTCCTGATACCAGCCAGCTCGAAGAGCGTTCATCGCTTGATAAAAGCGAAGCAAATAATCATTACAGGATTTCTTACGTGCATAGGTAGCTGCGTGAGCAAAATTCTCTACAGCAGCCGTATATTCTCCTAAAGTCATATGAGCCACACCAATATATTCATAAAAAGAAAAGTATTGAGCATGATATACGCCTTTTTTATCACGTAAGCAGTCTAGTACTTTCTCGCAACTTGAAATCACCAATTTATAATCAGCAATGTGAAACCCATAAGTGCTTTGTAGGGTGGCCAATATCACTTGATAACGAATGCTTGTTCCATCCCAAGGAAT
>JBCCSR010000586.1:0-4429 GCA_039199865.1 Bacteroidota bacterium | reverse complement strand
GTTCCAATCTTTAAGCGACCCAGAGTACTGAAAAAATCACCCAAATGATCGCCTATTCTTTTTGGCAAAGCTAAAAAAATCACTAAATTGATTTTGGTTCTTTAAATCCTGTCTGATCGAATTTTCGGTCCTAATTAATACATATTTTAAATAAATTAATGTGTGGCACGAAATTTTCTGCTTTTTTCTAAAAAGTAGGGAAAATTATTATTCGAAAAGATGATTCCCCATTTTTTAACGTTAAACCATTGGAGCCTCCTTTTGTGATCCCTTGTTGAATTTGCTAAAACCTACCAACCCATGCTACGATCATTTTCTGTCTATGGACTTACCTTAGTCGCCTTCTTTTCCTTTGCCCTTTTTAGTGCTTCGACGGAGAAGGAAGACTCAGAAACGACCCAAAAAGAACGGATGGATGCCAAGAACTTACCACAAGTTATTCGCTCCATCAACTTAAATCGCTCTTTTAGTTTTGCGGAGGAGGAGGTCCCAATAGCTACTAATTTTGATGCCCGGGAGCGATTGGATCGAGAGTTGTCTCGCAATGCCTACTATCATTCCAACACTTTATTGAATATCAAAAGAACCAGTCGCTACTTTCCTGTCATTGAAAAGATTTTGGCAAAAAATGGAGTACCGGAAGACTTCAAATACTTGGCAGTTGCGGAAAGTGACCTCACAAATGCGACCTCTCCCGCTGGCGCCAAAGGAATCTGGCAATTCATGAAACCTGCGGCTAGAGCCTACGGCCTGGAGATCAATAGGGAAGTTGACGAACGCTATCATCTTGAGAAGGCTACAGCGGCGGCTTGCAAGTATTTAAAAAATGACAAGGAACGTTTTGGATCCTGGACACTGGCTGCTGCTGCGTATAATATGGGAGGAACGAGGTTGAGAAAAGAGCTAAAAGCCCAAAGAGCCTCTAGCTATTACGACTTAAATTTGAATACAGAGACCATGCGGTATGTCTTTCGCATTATTGCCCTCAAGCAAATTATCAATGAGCCCAACGAATTTGGATTTTACCTCGAAGAAGGAGACCGCTACCAACCCCTCGATTTTGTCAATATCAAGGTAGATCATTCCATCGCCAATCTTGGTGACTTTGCCCAAAAAAACGGCATTAGCTATCGCATGTTAAAAGTATTCAATCCTTGGTTGATTGCTTCTTCACTGACCAACAAAAGTGGAAAAACCTATTACATTAAGGTGCCAAAGATGTAGCCATCCTTATCCTTCACGTAAGATACGGCGTATTGCCAGTAGGAGAAAAGAAAGGCAAATGAGCACCAAAAGGACAATGGGAATGCTGTCTTCGAGATCCGTCACGAAGTAGTTGAATTTATAAGCCATTACGCCAATGAAAATGGCCAGATAAATAAATCCCATGATGCGCTTAAAAGTCATTGATTTGATTTTGCGTTTAGGTTTTGCTTAGTCCAAATAACAGTCCAATTTTATATTTTGTTCTTCCCCGGATGCTGGGGGCATAAAAAAATCCGCTAAGTGTTGCCTAGCGGATCTTTTGGGTGGAAAAGTGGGGATTTATTTCATGCCTGTTTGCTTTTCAATGCCACTGTAAGTATTCAAACCGCATTCCAAGAACTCTGCGTAACCATCCACATCATCTTTATACCCTCTTGGCTTGGCTAGCACTTTTTCGTCTGGAGTCATCATCACGTACAAGGGCTGGGAGTTTTGATTGAAGTTGACAACTTGGAAATCCGTCCACTTCCCTCCTATATTTCGAATTTTCTTATTGGTGTATTTAGAAACAAAAGTCCCATCGAGTTTTTTACGATCATCAACGTAGAGAGAGATCAAGACAAAATCATCTTTCAATTTTTTCCAAACCTCATCTCTTACCCAGATGTGCTCCTCTGTTTTACGGCAGTTGACACAGCCATGTCCTGTGAAATCAAGCAAAATGGGTTTCTTGGTCTCTCTAGAATAGGCCAATCCTTCGTAGTAATCTTTAAAGCAATCTAAGTTATTTGCACATTTGCTAAACGATTTGTATTTGGCTTTGATGACGGGATCCGGTTGAGTAGGTTCCAAGAAGAAGTTGTATTGAGCAGGTGGCGCCAAGCCACTCATCAAAGCCAAAGAATTGTAGGTCTTAGTTTTTTCATTGTACATAAAACCAGAGGCCAGGTAAATGGTAGTGGCCAGAGAAAGTAAAGCAAAACCCCAGCGAGGAGCAGATAATTTTTGTAAAGGACTATCATGAGGGAATTTGATAATCCCAAAAAGGTATAAAGTCATGCCAATGGCAAGAAGTACCCAAATGCCCATGAAAAGTTCGTATTTCAAGAAATCCCAGTTCATGGTCATGTCCGCTACGGAAAGGAATTTGAAAGCCAAGGCAAGTTCCAAGAAGCCCAGCACTACTTTTACCGAATTCATCCAGCTACCAGAACTTGGTAGAGAGTTGAGCCAGGCTGGGAAAGCGGCAAACAAACCGAAGGGCAAGGCCAAGGCCAGTGAAAATCCAAACATAACGGTGGCAGGGCCAATGGCATTGGCACTACTCGCGGCTTGCACTAGCGCAGTACCAATGATTGGTCCAGTACAAGAAAAAGAAACAATGGCCAAAGTAAAGGCCATAAAGAAAATCCCAACGAGTCCTCCTTTGTCAGCCATGGTATCACTCCTGTTGGCCCAGGAGCTGGGTAGGGTGATTTCGTAGAATCCAAAAAAGGAAAAGGCAAAGACAATGAAAATAATGAAGAACAAAGTATTGGGGACCCAGTGGGTAGATAACCAGTTGAGGACTCCTGGTCCAAAAACTGCGGTGAGAAGAAGTCCAATTGAAACGTAAATGACGATGATCGAAGCGCCATAGATTAGTCCGTTTCTAATGCCTGTTACGCGATCTTTACTGCCCTTGGTAAAATAGCTTACGGTAAGTGGAATCATGGGGAAAACACAAGGCGTAAGTAAAGCTACCAAACCACCCAGAAAACCGAGAATAAAGGTGACGATCAGACTTTGACCATTGGCATTTTCCTCGTCTCCACAATCTCCAACGGGGTTTTGGTAAGAGGATTTGATACTCGCAATTTCTTGATCAACTACATTCCCATCCAACTTCCAGCGGGCATCACTTCCGCCTCCCAAGGTCGTTGCCATCCCGTTATCTGCCGAGCCATAGCCAATTTTTTCACTAGCCTCTTCTCCAAGTAATGTCACCATTGTTGAGGGCTCAAACCAAAAGTCAATGTAGGCCGGAGGCAAACAACGACCTGCTTCGCAAGACATAAAAGAAAGATCTCCCATAACGGGCTGACTGAGGTCAGTTACGTGAATGCGTTGAGTAAAGCTGGCAGATTCTTTGAATTTGACCAGTTTCATGTCGAAGAATTTATCGAATTCTTGGATGCGTTTTGGACTGTCCTCAATCGCCTTTCCAGTCAAGGTGAAATTTGGGTCTTCCCTAAAGGCAAAAGTAGTGGGCACCGGCCCATCCTCATCCCCGAGAAACTGCGAATAAATATGCCAACCGGGATCAATGCTTGCAACATAGATTAGGTCATAAGTATTTTCTTTTATTTTTTTTACGGAAAAGGTCCATTTGACTGGATCGAGCAGTCCACCACCTTGTCCTGCTTCCGCATTGTAGGAAGGGGCTTCCATGACGTCTTTGTCGTCCGTCGGGGTAGCTGACGGTGCATCTGTTACTTTATCATCAGAAGACTTGGTTGCATCTGCTAATTTCGTATCAGTAGCACCATCAATACCCGTTGTATTTGCTACTTTTTCCTCGATCTTTGCGACTGTTTCCTCCACGACCTGTTCGGCAGTATTACTGGCGGTCGCCGTATTTTCTGCAATCTTTTCGGTAGCTGTTTTTGCTGGCGTATCGATTGCCCCTGTTTTACCACTTGATTTGAGCTTAAATTCAAAATCAACCTGATCGGGAGGCAAACACTTGGTCGCATCACAAGTCATGAACTCGAGATAACCACTGATGGGTTTGCTGAGGTCCTTCACTTTTACCTTCTGGGTGAAAATGGCCTTTTTGGAAAACTTGATGACATTCATATCAAACAAATTGTCAAAGGCTTCTTTACGATTGCCACTTTCCTCGTTCTTTCCGACCAATTCGAAGTGGGCACCCGAGTCAAACTCAAAGGAGGTTCGTACTGGGCCGTCATCACTCTCTAAGTATTGAGAATAAATAGACCAGCCGTCTTCTATGGTAGCGGTGAAGACCAGATTGAATTCTTGATCATTAATCTGTTTGTAATCCATATCCCACTTTACGGGATTGTAAATTTGGGCATTCAGTTGGGAAGCGAAGCCGAATAGAACGATTAAGAGTTGAAGCAATATGCGCATGACACTATCGAATATTTGATTGATTTGGATATCAAAAATAAAACATACAAGCTATATAACCAATTGGCAGTAAGGGATTTATTCCTAC
>JBCCSR010000585.1:0-4444 GCA_039199865.1 Bacteroidota bacterium | reverse complement strand
ATTGAGAAATTTATAGATCATGTTTTCCAGGAAACCAGGATAAGCCAGCGCTAGGGCCTCCCAATTTTGGAAAATATCCCGCCAGTTGCCCTGATAGTCTAGAATTTTGGAGCCGTCAATCTCACTTTGAGTATTAATAGAAAACTTGTTCCAGGGTCGGCTAGGATCACCGTGGCGACGGCTAAATTTTAGCGGAAGGTATTCCAGACACAAGCGGCAAAGATGAGGATCATCGCTTTTGTAGGCAATCTCCTTGAGTTGACTCAGTGTGAAGGTGGTCGGTAAATCTTGTTCTAAGGAAGAGAGATGGATACTCGTATTGGCTTTTTGTAAATATCGAAGCAAGTCTTGTTTTTCGATCTGATAGTTATGATCAAAAATTCCACCTCGCATAATGTTAAACAGAGTATTGGCAAAATGTCTGGTATCTTTCAATGCATCAGCGGTCAATTGCATACCATCGGAGCTCGCACAAAGTTCGATGAGCTTTTGAGTACCTCTTGCGACATCTTCCCTAATAATATTACTGAGGTTTTCTTGGTTTTTGATTTCGTGAATGGTTTTGATGACTGCCACATGATTTTGATTGACATTGGCTACAATCATCCATTCCTTTTGCTGCCCTTCCTCCAAAACAAGATCGGAAACCACAAAATAAGCACCCTTTTCTGCCTTTACATCTATTTCTTCCTGTATGGTTCGTCGGTTTCTAAAATCATCCAGTTGGAGTGCAGATAAAAGATGTTTTTTATTGTTTAGGCCTAAAGACCATACCGTGTTGGCTTTTAATGCTTCGCTCGGTTCGGCTCGATCTACGATAATGGCACTCAAGGCAAATATTCCCAATCCACTGGCTCGGTCCAACTCACTTCTTTTGTAGGCATCAACTAAGTTGCTCGAACTGGTTTGTAGATCACTGTTGACGCCATAGGGGAGAATGTTTTGAATGCCATCGAGCAATCGAATGTTCAGTTCTCCTGAGGAATGATTGCGCAATTGGGAAGTACGAACGAAGCCATATAGATTGCTTGAGCTCCATTCGTATCGAAAGGTGAGTTCAAGGCTGTGATTGACCTCTTCGAAAAGTACTTTATTGCCGTAAATGCTCTTGTACAGATTTCTAGTGATTTTGTATCTGCCCTCATAGCGGTCGGAGAAGGGTTCCCAAATGTCAGTTTTTTCTCCTCGTTCAACTGCAAATATGGATTTGCTACCAGTAATATCTGCGGATTGGGTGATCTTATCATCTGTGTAGTAGGGGAACAATGAATATTCCGCATTTTTTCGACCGGCACTCAAGCCACCGTTGCTAGAAATGAACATCCAGTGATTGGAGTCACTGACGATACTCATGAAGAAAGGACGTAAGTTATCGCTGTTGGATATTTTATAATAACGATCTTGTCCGATCTGAACAAGATTCAGTTGGTTTGTTTTCTGAGTTAGGGTGTCTTCCATTAGTGTATGTTGAAGAAGGAAAATTCCTTACGTGGATGTAGTAATACTCTGATAAAGGATTGAGAGCATCGTTTCAATAGCGCCTTGTACCCTTCAGGCAATGCAAAAAGCCAGCGCGATTGAAACGATACCTTTTTTATGCTTTATTCTGTAAAGCTGTAGATTCTAACGTAGTCTACTTTCATGGTTTGAGGAAAAACAGTTTCCGGGCTAGGGGAGCCTACGAAATTTCCTCCGATTGCCAGATTGAGAATGATGTAGAAGGGATGGTCAAATACCCATTCTCCGTCTAAATCATCGGGCGTAATCTGATTGTACAGGACATCATCTACATAGTAGTTGATAAAATCTGGTCCCCACTCAATTCCGAAAATATGGAAGTCGGTATCAAATCGATCATTGGGTAAAACATAATCTTTGCTTTCGGCATCTCCAGCAAAATATCCTGGTCCGTGTACACTTCCAATGAGGGTTGAAGGATCTTGTCCACGGTACTCCATGATGTCAATTTCACCACACTGAGGCCAGCCCACTTCATCAATGTTGTTCCCCAATAACCAAAAGGCAGGCCAAATACCTTGTCCCCACGGCAGTTGAATTCGAGCTTCGAATCGTCCGTATTGTTGTTCTACTTTTCCTTTGGTAGTGATACGTGCTGAAGTGTATGGAGAGCCATTGAATGATTCTTCGCGTGCGATGATGTGTAACATTCCATCTTCCACTTTTATATTTTCTTCGCGATCGGTGTAATTCTGCAATTCGTTATTTCCCCAGCCTCCATTGCCGTTTCCGAGTTCGAAGTTCCAGGAGGCAGTATTTAGAGGACCGTCGGTATCGAAATTGTCTTCGAAGGTGAGATTGGTAAAATTAGTTACAGTCTGAACCTCGTCAGGATTACAACTAGCAAACAGCAGTACAACCGCTACTGAGGAGGTAATGCCGATTAGTAGCTGATGAGTTTTTGAAAGAGATGGTAAGTGCATTTTTTTATATTTTATCGCCTCTCGAAGCCCTCCCCTCAATGGAAATTTTGGGGAAAGATCAGAGGCGAAACCAATTTCACCTCTGATCTCTTGGATTTAGAACAAAGCAAATGAACAATGCCCAAATCGAGAAACGGCTTTATGAATTAGAATTTATTGTCTGTAGAAATAAATATTGTCAATGAATACTGTTCCACTACCAGCAGGTGATGCAGCAAAAATAAACTGTGCCATATTATCAGAGTTTTGCAAGCCAGCAAAGTCTGTCAATGGAATATCGTAAGATACCCACTGGCCTTGTCCTGGATTTTCAAAGACCAATTCATGCTCCGTATCGTCACCGCCACCAAAATTACCATCCGCACCAAAATCTACTAGTTTGATTTTGAAGACAGTAAAGTTGGGAGACCATGCATCCAAACGGAAGTGTGTCATATTTGAAGCATCAATTAGATTTCCACCGACAGTTTCAACACCAACAAAATCCAAGTCAGTATATTTTTTCATATCATCTCCAGCAATTTGAACATCTTCAAAAGTAGCCATTGACCAACTTGTTCGCCAAGTATCGACATTGACGTTGGAATAAGCATTGCTAAATAATGAAATTACATTGGAGGCGTCCTGGGTAGGAGCTGGGGCAGCTGCCGTTGGCTCATCGCCACCACCAGTAGAAGGCGATTTGTAGAAGTAGATATTGTCTAGAAAAATATCACCGCCACCATCAAATTTGAATTGAATGACATCGGCTAGATCAACTGGAGAGAAGTCTCCTAGAGGAATGTCTACACTTTGCCAACCCATTGTTGGAACGGTTAGCGCTCTATTAGTTTCAGTAGGACCACTGCTGATCAAGAAAACATTCAGACTTGTCGAATTTGCAGACCAATAATCGATGTGTAAAAATTCCATTCCACTTACATCTGTACTGCTTTCTAATTCTAAGCCTTGGAAGTTCAAATTTCCATAACGCAAGGTGTTATTTCCACCAATACTTACCTCAGATACTTGAGTCGCTTGTCCCCAATTGGGGTTTAAATTGGAGTTGATATTGGGGTAAGCATCACTAAAGATAGAGATCACATCTGCGGCATTTTGACCCGGTGCTGGAGCAGCCATATCGGGCTCTTCATTCGAACCAGTTCCTCCATTACCATCTTTGTAAAAGTAAATGTTGTCAACGTAAATACTAGAAATGGTTGCTTCAGTAGAAAAGATGATTTGGGCAAGATTATTTTGAGCAGACAAACCTCCTAAATCAGTGATTGGAATATCGAGACTGTACCACTGTTCGTTCGTTAAGTTGGCATCGGTAATGATGAAAGAACCAGAAGATTCATCACCCGTTCCCAGTTGGCCATCGGGACCGGAATTCACCACTTCGATACTCAAAAAGTCACCGGGCTGAATGGCCTCTCTTGGTTGGATATCTACGTGGAAGTGGGTCATCGCGCCTGCATCAATATTGGGTACGCCATCAGCAAACTGGATACCGACAAAATTCAATGAAGTGTAGGCAATGATATTGTCTCCAGCAATGGTAATGTCATTGGCACCAGAGGTGGTTTGATAAGGTTGCCAGAATCCGTTGTAGTAATCTACGGGTTCGTTGGTGTAAGCGTCAGAAAAAATGGAAATCACATCCGTAGGAGCTTGCGTTGGGGTAGGAGCCAATGCGAAGACCCCACCGACATTGACTGTGGCAGAACCTTTTGCTTCAACACCTCCAAGGGTAGCCGTAATAATGGCTTCTCCGGTACTCAGTGCAGTAATGACCCCTTCTTCATCAACGGTGGCGACACTAGGATTTGAAGACGTAAATTCAAAGTAGCTTGCGGCAGGAATCACAGTTTGGTCAATCCCATTGCCCAAGTTGAAAGTTTGCGTCAAACCGGAAATTTCTGTGGTCAAATCGACATTGGTTTGTATCGGAACGTCGAGGCCATCAAAAATAGCTGGTCTTGATTGTGCAACCGTTCCCAGTTTTTCGAATTGCAATTCAT
>JBCCSR010000584.1:0-4446 GCA_039199865.1 Bacteroidota bacterium | reverse complement strand
TTGGACAATGATGGCGATTTAGACGTGGTCACCAATAATATTGACGCTCCCGCCTTTTTGTACGAAAACAAAACGGCCAAGGGTGATCACTGGATTGCTTTTAATTTGAAAGGCCCCAAGGGACATCTACAGGGGATTGGTACTAAAGCGATTGTCTACAAGCAAGACAAAAAAATGGTCGTCGAACATTTTCCCGTAAAAGGATTTCAGTCGAGTAGTCTTGGCCTTCTTCACATCGGAATTGGTGATCCTTCGACGGTAGATTCGGTGTTGCTAATTTGGCCAGATCAACGCTACCAAAAGTGGACGGGATCTTTACAAGGTTTGGTAGAAGCTACTTACAAAGTGGAGCTCCCCTTATTCGATTATCAACAACTAAAGCCCAAACCAGCACCCGTTGCCTTTGACGATATCACTGAGAAGAGTGGACTTTCGTACACGCATCAGGAAAACCCTTTTGTCGAGTTCAATCGAGAACCTTTGATTCCACATTCCACCTCTTCAGAGGGACCTGCCTTGGCCGTTGGAGATTTGAATGGAGATGGTCTGGACGATATATTTTTGGGAGGATCGAAAAGAAAAAGGAGTGCCTTGTATTGGCAAAAGTCAAATGGAACATTTGTACGTCAGCGACAGAATGCCATTGATTTGGATAGCATTTACGAAGATGTTGATGCCATTATCCTAGACTTTAATGGAGATGGAAAAAATGACTTAATGGTCGCCAGTGGAGGCAATGAATACTATAATGAGAGTGAGTATTTGCTCTCCCGTCTGTACTTGAATGATGGTAAAGGAAATTTGGAAAAGAAAGCAGACGCTTTTACAGGCATTTACGCTACGGCTGCTTGCCTGGCGGTCAAAGATATCAATGGTGATGGTCATCCCGATGTTTTTATGGGGACCAGAGCCGAACCCTGGAGTTATGGTACGATCCCACAATCTTATCTCTTAATCAATGATGGAACAGGACGGTTCAAAGATGCCAGCAATCAATATGCTGATGATTTAGCCGACGTAGGTTTAGTAACAGATGCAAAATGGATCGACATGGACGGCGATCAAAAAGAAGATTTGGTCGTTGCTACCGAGTGGGGAAAAATCAGTGCGTTCTTACACAAAGGATCAAGATTGGAAAGATTGGATCTGACCAAAAAGAAGGGCTTGTGGAATACCATCGAAGCGATTGACTTTGACAAAGATGGTGATATGGACTTGATTGCTGGCAATTTGGGAAAGAATGCTCGTCTGCAACCCAAAGCTGATGCTCCGGTAAAGATGTACATTCACGATTTTGATGCTAATAAAAAAGTAGAAACCATTTTAACGTATCATCTGGGTGGACGCGAAGTCATTTTTCCCAATAAAATGGAATTAGAAAAACAAATTCCTCCTATTAAGAAGAAGTTCTTGTTTGCTTCAGATTTTGCCAAAGCAACGGTAGAAGAGGTAATGGGCACGGACAATCATACTGCGGCACAAAGACTAAATATTGATTACACGGCCAATTCCTTAATCGTTAATCTGGGAGATGGTACCTTCGAAACGCGTCCGCTTCCCTGGGAGGCGCAGCTCAGTCCATACAAAGCGACCCAAGTTGTAGACATCAACAAGGATGGTTACGATGATGTGTTGGTGGGGGGCAATTATTATGACGCTAATGTGCAGATGGGGCGTTACGATGCCGATTATGGAACGGTTTTGTTGAATCAAGCGGGAAAAGGTTTCGAAGTGATTCGCGCCCATAATTTAATCGTCAAAGGGCAGGTGCGAAATATTGCTTTGATTCGTTCTAAGGGAAAGGAAGTTTACCTCTTGGCTAAAAATAATGATGCCGCACAGCTCGTCACCATCAATTGAGTTGGCCAAGATGCTTTTTACAGTTGAAATATCATTACCAAAACCCTAAAATATGAAACCTCTAGGATTATTTCTACTAGCACTTTTATTTATGGCCTCTTGTAGTTCAAGTAAATCTACTAGTCAAACCGAAAACAAAGAAGAAACGGAATTGGCGAAGCTGGAAAAAATGGCAAAGGAAAAGGCGCAGAAAAATAAAATGGATAATTTTGTCGACCTCACCGCTTATTTGCGTACGCAAAGAGGAATTATGATTGCTGGAGATGGACAAAATGCCAATATTTCCATTCGAGGAATATCCACCCTCCAATCCTCTGAACCCCTTTTCATTTTAGACAACAATCAGATTCAGAACTATGCCACCCTCTTTTCCTTGGTGAATGTACAAGACATCAAATCTGTTCAAATTCTCAAGGATGCTTCCGAAACTGGATTTTATGGGGCCAGAGGCGCGAATGGAGTGATCGTGATTAAAACCAAGAGAAAGAAAGGCTGATCCAAATAGTCAAATATTAGATCATCCGGTGAAGGGAAGCATTGTTTAAAAAGATGCTTCCCTTTTCTTCCCTTTTCTTTTATTTTCTTTTTACTCCTTGATTATTTTTTGGATTTCGAACAGATGGGTATTGAGATTTTGAATTTTTACAAAGTACAAACCTGAAGGTAAAGTAGAGAGATTGATGGTTTGAATGTTTCCCGTTGGATGGAAACTTTGATAGGTTTGACCGCTAGCATTCAGAATTTGAATTTGATGCAAATGTAATTCACCACTAATGATGAGTTGTTTGGAGGTAGGGTTTGGATAGATGTCAATTCTTTTTTTAGATTGGTCATACTCAATGGAAATGACCTTCGAATACGTATATGCTCCGTCAAGGTCCATCTGTTTAAGACGATAGTAGTTGGTTCCAAAAAATGGATGGGAATCTAGATAGGAGTATTCGTTTGATTCAAAGGGATTGCCCTCACCTTCGATAAAATCGATGGTGTACCAATTCGTTCCATCATTTGATTTTTGAATGTCAAAACCAAAGTGATTGATTTCACTTAGTGTCTTCCATTTTAGATCAATAAATTGACCTACTGGTGCTCCCTCGAAATTAGCTAGCTCTACGGGGAGAGCCATCAAACAATTGGCAGGTATGGAATCAAATGTTGAGGAGGAAGTACAGGTATTGCAAAATATATTTTTGAAAAAACAAGCGGCTTTGCTTACTCTGAACGCTCTACCCAATTGGCCTTGATAAATTCCATGACCACCAAGGGAGTCGACGTTTAGATCACTGCACACATGGTCTTGTGTCAATAGATTATGAATAATATTGGCTCCGCCCGTAAAATTTGTTGGGTTTAGATTGATGTTTACGATATTGTCCATCTCTCCGTGGAAGGAGATGGTTGGGGTTGCTTCATTCGCATCATAGGCAATGACGTATAAACTACCCCAATTGTTAAAAATTCCTTGGAGATCATAAGTGTTGGTCAGGGAATTGCCATTGCTGTAGAGTAATCCGTATCCTGCGATAAGATCATTAAAAGGAGCTCTGTTTTGCCATTCTTGTTGGTCATCATATACAAGTGAAATTCCAAGGATGGCGCCGGCACTTTCTCCTCCGACGAAAAGCCAATTGGCATCAATACCATAAGTGCTGGAGTGTTCGACGATGTATCTCATGGCGGCATGTCCATCTTGAGCGGCTTTGTATCTGGCGGGAACATCTCCAACTGAGCTTAATCTGTAGCTTACCGTGGCGGCGACAAATCCTCTTTTAACAAGTTCAATACAGGAGGCAATCATTTGTGTTCGATTTCCTGAGATAAAGGCCCCTCCGTGAAACAACATGATGAAAGGGCGGCTTTGCATCGTATCTGCAATGCTACTAGGATAAAAAATATCCATTGCTAAATTCTGACCATCAGCCATTGCATAGATCACTCCCGTATCGACTTCTATTTGATTGGCATTAAAATATTCGACCTCTGTGAAGCGATTATCATTCGTACAAAACTGAGCATGGGCATGAACCGCAAAAAGTAAACAAAAAAAATGGAAGGAAAACTTTTTTATAATTGTAAGCATTGGGTTGATCACTTTTGTGAATGTCAATATTTGGAATCGGATCTTTTGACCATATTCTCTTTGTAGATCTTTATCTTTTAGATGGGGGCTAAGGCGAATGGAAAAACTATGATTAGCAACCATTGCCGTTTGTTCCTTTTGTAGGAACGCTTATTCCTTGAGCAGTTTGACCACTTGCTGCCCCGATGCTCCTATGATTCCAAGAACATAAACTCCTGAATGAAATGTGATGCTGTTTAAGGCTTCTAATCGATATCCTTGGTAGAGGGTACGCCCTGAGATGTCGTTGAGAATAAACAATTCGTCTCCCTTCAAACCTGCTATTTCAATTTTATCTTGGAAAGGATTGGGAAAAACTAAAATGTTTTCGTTAGCACTATTTTCAACGACAGAAGTAAGCGTAGAACAATTGGGAGCAATGGGGGCATCAGTGGAAATACTTTCACACTCATCACAGAAAATACTTTTGAAAAAGCAGGCTGTTTTGCCGACTCTAAAATTATACC
>JBCCSR010000583.1:0-4448 GCA_039199865.1 Bacteroidota bacterium | reverse complement strand
TTTTGAATGATTTTTCTGATCTACGGGTTTCCACCCAAACCAGTTTGTTGTTTAAAATATCTTCCAAGCTCCAATTTACTACCCATTTCAGATTGGTATACGATTCAGATGTTCCCGAAGGAGTCCTCAATACGATTTATCAATTGACCAATGGTTTGCGCTGGAATTTTTAGGGAATCCCTATCTTTGAATTATTCCTAAACTGTCAAGCCATTATTCAACTATGGATCAATACAAAGTAATTTTTCAACCCAATACCCTTCTCCCGCCCAAAGGAGTTGGTCGTCTTCCCGGTCGCGTAGATGGTCTTACCGCTGCGGTTGAGTTAGAAGCCTTAATAACGGAAAAAGCAAAGGAGGGCTACGAATTGGTCAGCATTATACCCAACATCGGGAACATTAACGAGTATGGTTATGCTTGTTCTGTTACGGTGGGATATATGGTCACCTTTTGTAAAAAAGCAAAAGATTAGATCGAAGAGTTTACTCTTGATAGAGTAGGTCATTGGACAAGAGATACTGGTAAACTTGCAAATGACTTTCCATGTATTGCTTCATGGAAGCGACTTTCTCTGGATATAGGTCGCTATAATTCTTCAAATCCTTATTGCGGTATTGAAAGAGCTGTGGAGCCTGGTGCGGATTGATCATCAGAAAGTGCTCTTGGTCGAGTACTCCGATTTTATCATCTGCACTAAAGTAAATGTAAGGGCGTTCTTCCTTACGCAAATCGATCCCGAGCGTATTGTTGGTATAAGGAAGATTCAAGAGGCCCATCAAGGTGGGGAAAACATCGATTTGCCCTCCCATTTGGTGATAGCTTTTGGGGGTTCCCAACAATTTAGGTGCGTAAAAGATCAATGGACTATGATGGTAATTTAAAGCAAGGTCATAAACCGTATTCATTGGAGCTCCATGATCAGCAATAAAGATGAAAATGGTTTGGTCAAACCAACTTTTGGTAGCAGCCTGACGGATGAATTGTTGCAAAGACCAATCCGCATAGGCCACAATTTGTTGACGAATATTTTCACTGTGCTTCTGAAAGTAAGGAGGAATGTAAAATGGTCCGTGATCACTTGCCGTCATAAAAGTAGCAAAAAAAGGCTGGCCCTTTGCTGCGTATTCTTCTAAAATGGGAAGTGAAAAATGGAACATCACATCATCTGGAACACCAAGTGCGGTTTTGATGGCCTCCCGGGGATAATCGGCCTGAGAGACAATTCTTTCCATATCATTGGCGTAGAGAAAGCCGGCGACATTATCAAATTGTGCATCGTGTGTGGTAAAGTAAAGCGTGGCATAATCCAGTTGGCGAAGGGTAGTGGCCATACCGTTGTAGCGCTTCATTTTTTTCAAAGGCTGTTGTCGCATCAAGGCTGGAAAACTGCATAGGGTACTAAAAATACCATTGAAGGTATGGATGCCCGCCGTGTAAATATTTTCAAAGTAAAGAGATTGTTGAGAAATGCTATCCAGAAAGGGTGTAAGTCCATGTGGATTCCCGTATCGCCCCATTTTGGCTGTCGACATGCTTTCCATCAAAATTAATACTACATTGGGTCGATGATCGGTAGGGAGATTCGGCTGAATTTTACGCGCGATAGGGGATTTACCAATATTTTGTTGAATATTCAGATCGGCTTGTACCGCTTGAATTGCTTCTTCTTCATCCATCAATTGAAGACTGCGATTGCTTTTTTTCTTTTGTTCGGAATAACTTTTAATCAGGGTAAAAACCGGATTGAGTCCCAACTGATTGAGGAAGGCGTTATTGGAGAAATACGCAGTTCCAATCCTGATTGGTGATTTCGACGCCAATCGTCCACGAATGCCAACGAAGACAAGCAGCAAGAGGGGAAGATAGAGGCTTAACTTTAGTAGCTTTTTTTTGGGAGCCTCTATTTCCGCTTTTTGATAAATTCTTTTTAGCCCCAGGTAAAATAGAAGGAGGACGATAAGATAGAAAAGTAAAGCGCCAAAATAACGGGGCTCTTGGAGCATCATTTTACCCACAAAAAAAGGCTGGTCGGCCCAATTAAACGCCACAACGTCAAAACGGGAGAAGAACTGATTGAAATAGGGAATATCTATCGCGCAGATGAGAAAGGCTAGGGCAAAAAAGGAGAGGGTCCAGTAAAAGCAAAAACGAATGAGCCCTTTTTTCCACAGACCACTTACCTCGGCAATGACTAACAATAAAATGGGTAGGCTGAGTAAATATCCAGTAATAACAATATCAAAACGAAGTCCTATAAATAGGGCTTGGCCCACTTGCCCCGCCTCCGCAGGAGTGTCAACAAGTCGTTCTCCCTCCGTCGTCAACAAGAGCAGACGGAATGCACTAAAGAGGCTTAAAACCAGAATGTATTTACTGAGAATCAATCTCAATGTCGGCCAATTTTTCATATCAGCTCCATGCTTCAAATACCAGAAAATTTTTTTAATCGTCGTTCGATTTCTCGATGATTGACCTAGTAAGGATGAAAGTCGACGATGATGTGGGTAATCCCATATTCCAAGACTTTTTTAAAGTTTTGGTGCTTAACGCCATAAACAATTTTTCTTTTCAACAAATGATGTTTTTTTAAAAAGCGAAGGTGTGCCTCATCGAAGGAACCGACACTACAAGCATAAAAGTCAGGTTCGAAATTTTTGGGCATCCAAGGATACCACCAATGTTTACCCGATTGAAAGCCTTCCAAAACGGTAATGATGTCAGGGTTTTGCAACCTGAGGTAAGATAAAAATATAAAATTGGTGCTGGCGATAAGGAATTTATCTTTCTTCGGTTGTTGCTCGAGAAAGTGCAGCAACTGCTTGGCGATGGATAGATTGTTGGCCTTAATGTCTAGGTAGATATGATCAAACTGAGGAAAGCTATCCGTCATTTCAGCCAGCGTCAATACTTTATCGGTGGAGACCTTCTGATCTCGAATGATAAACCCTTTTTGAATTACGGCCAAAGTTACTTCATCGATATTTCGATCCATACCCAAAAGACGTTTACCCGAAGCATCGTGAAACAAAACCAAGTGCCCATCTTTGGTGGTGCGAACATCCAACTCAATGGCCTTGAAATTTAGTGCCAAACTCTCTTTGATGCCCGTTTTACCATTTTCTGGAAAAGAGGGAATGCCGCGATGGGCAAAAATCAAAGGTTGATGATTCTCCATCGAAAGATTGCGTTCAGCATCAATGAATCCTCCACCCAAAACAACAAAGAGCAGGGGGAAAGCCAGGAGGGCCGAGCCAACAATTAACAGGAAGCGAAAGCTCCACTTTTTCATCATTTGATAGCTTGAAGGGTGGCGAAAGAAGTGGGCTCAGATAATGGTATCAAATTCATCTTCTTCATCGGGTAACATTCGAGAAAGGGCGGCCTGGCTGGTTTGGTGCATCGTCCGCAGGCCACTCATGACTTTTTCCAAGAAGATATCATCGACCAATTTTCTGATGTCTTCCAGGGTATCAATTTCATCTACATTTCGCAATTTGTAGGTTTGTTCGTACAAGCCTGATTCAAATTTGATGGACAGTCTTTCATTCATCCTGAAAACGGTAATTTTTAAAACCGGATGTTCGATATGACCAATGATGCGCATAGTCGTATTTTTATTTGGAATGATTGCTTTGAATACTTTCCGTCAAAAGTAGATACAATTTTTGAATTTCGGGCTGTTTTTTCAAATAGGAGAGGTGTTGCTCGATGGTTTTTTGATCTCCGCGGATGGCTGGCCCCGTTTGCATTGCACTTGGCGATTGCGCTTGAACCTTGGCTGCCGTTTCGAGAATGAGGGGTTGGAGCAATTCAAATGGTAGGGATTGGCCTTGAAGTAGAGATTGGCTGATGTGAAACAAATGGTTGGTGAAATTATTGGCAAAGACTGCTGCGACGTGGAGAATGGCTCTTTGTTGATCGTCTAGGAAATAAACCGCAGGACTCAAGCATTTGGCGAGACTGGCCAGTTGTTCGCGCTGCTTTTTCCGATTGGCATGGATGCAAAAGGGGATGCTTGAGAAATCGACAGCTTTGCCTTTGGAGAAACTTTGTAGTGGATAGAAGGTCCCATAAGACTTGAAAAAAGGACTTAAACTTTTGGCTGGAGTCGCTCCCGAGGTGTGGACCACTAATGCCGCTGATGATAGAGTAGAGGCAATTTTTGTAGCCACCTCTACGATGGCACCATCACTTACCGCCAAGAGATAAAGTTGGGCACTAGGATTGATTTTTTTTAAATTATTGGTCGCTTTTGCATCGATTTGCTTGGCCAATGCTTTGGCCTTTTTAAAAGTTCGACTGTAAACTTGTTGGATGGTATGGCCCTGCTGGTGAAGCGCATTGCCCAGGTGATGGGCAAGGTTTCCGGCACCGATGAGTTGCCATGGCTATCAGTTTCACACCATCCTTCCGACAGCATGGCTCCCATGTGTGGGCAAACATTGGGC
>JBCCSR010000582.1:0-4451 GCA_039199865.1 Bacteroidota bacterium | reverse complement strand
TCATCGGCCAAAAATTCCTCAATAAAGGGGAAAGAAAGGAAGGAATACGACTCATCAAACAGGCTTATCACTTAGCCGTTGATTACAACTTTGTCCATCTTGCCTGTGAGCTTTCGAGTATTTTGTACTATGACCATATTTATTACAATAAAAATAAAAGCAAGGCTGCCTTCTACGCCCAACAGGTGGACTTGTACTTAAACGACTACACTGCAGAGAAAAAGGCTGAGCATCAATTATTCATTGTGATTTCAAAAATGAATCGCTCTGCACAACCCCACTATATCGCCACGGCAATTGAACAACTTTCCAATTATCGGGGAAGAAGCATCAAGTATAAAATTTATGAGGCGACCTTGAATGTACTTTACGGCCTCAATGTCGGAGATTACCAACGGGTCGTCAACAGTAGTCAGATGGCATTGACCTTTTTTGAACACAAGAGCGGGGTTTACGAAACGCATTATTTTTCCTTTCAATTTTATGCAGGAGTGGGGCAACTGGCCTTGTCTCAATATTCGGGGGCCTTTCACTATTTTCAACAAGCAGAGCAGTATACCCTCAAAAAATCTTACAATGCACATCTGTTGGCCCTTTATCAAACGATCACCTGTTTACACGGTGGAGAATATTCAAGAGCTTATCAGCTTTATCGAAAAAACAAAAACTGTAAAATCGAGCAGATCAAAGTTCAATTTGCCATTATTGAAGCCTACCTTTGTTTTCTAGCTTACGTGGGCTTACTTTCCTTTGACAAGCCCTTCCGTCTAGGGAAATACCTGAACGATACCTTCAAAGCACAAGCGGATAAACAAGGTGATAACATCAATATACTCATTGCCGAGCTATTGATTTATCTCGCCAGAGATCGCGGCAAATTCATTGACCGGATTGAAGCCATTCAAAACTATAGCTACCGACACTTGAAGGCCAAAGCCACCAAACGGGCCAAACGTTTCATTCAAATCCTCTGTACCCTACCCCGAGTGAATTTTAATCCGATGGCACTGCAACGCAAAGCCAACAGACCCATTCGATACCTAAAAGATCATCCCATTTTTATGGGCGATCACGTCATGATTGAAATCATCCCATTTGAATCGCTATTGGACATGTTGATCCAATATTTAAAAAGAAAGGCAGCTTAAAATTCATTAAAAACAATGTACTTGTCCATTCTACTTCTCCTCGTTCTTTTATTTTTCCATGATAAACGAAGCCTCTAAATAAGGACTTGCCCCCAAATCCAAGCTCCGCTGAGAAGGCACCGAACCACCAACAAAAGCCTTAAACGTTCCGGCCTCCAAAATGCTTTGCCCTGCTGCGTTGACCATTTCCATCATTTTGGGCTCAATGGTCATCTGTACCAATTTTGTTTCCCCGGGCGCTAGTGAAATTCGTCGAAAACCTTTCAGTGCATATTGGGGAACCTCAACCGTGGCTTTAACATCACTAAGGTACAATTGGACCACTTCATCGGCAGCAACTTTTCCTGTATTTTTCACCTTGACCGTCAAGTTGATCGCACTTCCTGCCGTGATGACATTTTGACTTAAAGTCAAATCACTGTAGGCAAATTGAGTATAGCTCAAACCAAAGCCAAAAGGAAACAAAGGTTCTTTTTCCATGTAGCGATACGTCCGACCCGCCATGTTGTAATCTTCATAAGCAGGCAAATCGTCTAAAGATTTTGGAAAACTTACGGGCAAACGCCCCGAAGGCACCGCATCCCCAAACAAGATATCGCCGACCGCCTCTCCTCCGCGTTCGCCTGGATACCAAACAAACAAAAAGGCATCTGCCATTTCCAAAACTTCTGGGCAGGCAACCGCGCTGCCCCCCGTCATCACAACCACCAATTGTTTGGCCTTGCTTCGGATCAATTTCAAAAAGTCGATCTGATTTTGGGGCAAACCAATCTCTACCCGATCTCCTTTGTGACGAGACGCAATTGATTCTCCTTCCTCCCCTTCAACGAGCTGAGAAATACCCAGGCAGGCAATGGTAACTTCGTTTTCCCTAGCTTCCTCCGAAAACCAGTCCATGGGATTGCGGTTGGGCTCGTCGATCAAAGCACCTTGTCGATAGCGAACAGTGGTCTGTGGACTCACTTTACCTACCACCCCCTCTAAAATGGTTTTTAAATCTTCACTTAGGCCATAATAATTGGCCAATAAAGCTTGTACGTGAGCAGCCATGGGGCCCGTCACAAAAACACTGCTGACCTCTTTGTCTAGTGGCAACAAATTATTTTTATTTTTCAACAAAACCATGGACTTGGTCGCAGCCTCCTTGGTCAGAGCCAAGTGAGTTTCGCTCCGAATGACCTCTGGTCCGATTTCGTCAAAAGGGCCAGTACCAAAAGGATCGAACAAGCCCAACTTAAAACGAGTGGGGAGCAATTCCCGTAAGTTTTGGTCAATCATTTGCTCTGTTGTCAACCCCGCCTTCACCGCCTTTAACAGTTCGGGATAAGTACTGCCACAGTTCAAATTACAACCCGTTCCCAAGGCCATCGCCGCCGCTTCGGGAGCCGTCTTGACTAATTTATGGCCTTCATAAAAATCGACTAGAGCCCAACAATCAGAAACAAAATATCCTTTAAAGCCCCATCGTTTTCTCAAGACCTCTTGCATCAAATAAGGATGGGCACAACAAGGGATGCCATTGGTTCGATTGTAAGCCCCCATCACTCCTTCCACCTTGGCTTCTGTCACCAAAGCTTCGAAGGCGGGAAGGTAAGTTTCCCATAAATCTTTCTGGCTAACCACTGCATCAAATTCGTGTCGCAAAGCCTCGGGGCCATTGTGTACGGCATAGTGTTTGGCCATTCCGGCCGCTTTTAAATATTGGGGATGATCTCCCTGTAATCCTTTGACAAAGGCAACGCCAATTCGAGCGGTGAGATAGGGATCTTCCCCGTAAGTTTCCTGCCCTCGCCCCCAGCGAGGATCGCGAAAAATATTGACGTTGGGCGACCAAAAAGTCAATCCCTGATAAATATTGCGGTAGCCCTTGACAGAAGTTACGTTGTATTTGGCTCTAGCCTCATCGGCAATCGCTGCTCCGATCCGCTCCATTAGAGGTGTATCAAAAGTAGCGGCCATTCCAATCGCTTGTGGAAAAACCGTTGCGCGACCATTTCTAGCAACACCGTGTAGACATTCATTCCACCAATTGTATTTGGGAATTTCCAATCGAGGGATAGCGGGAGCTGCATAGAGCAGTTGGCCCACTTTTTCCTCCAAGGTCAGGCGACCAATCAGATCGTCTACTCGTTGATCAAAGGATAAGTTGGCATCTTGAAAAGGGAATGATTGTGCAAAAGTTGAAGTAAACATCAACAAGATCAAGCCAGTAAAAGCAATGCGGCAAAGGTTTGCTCTTTGAGATAATAACATAAAAAAAGTTTGTTTTTTGTTTTGATTGAGCCGACAAATACTGACCTATTCCTTCATCCGGTTGATCCAGTTATTTTATTCAATGACCAATTTTTGTAGGTCACTCGATTTTTCCGTACTCAGTTCTACGTAATATACCCCCGGAGCGAGATCGAGGAATAGATCGCTTACTCGGCCTTGAATCGGCTTAACCATGATGGACTGCCCCAATACATCGTAAAGCCGGAGCGTCGATAGCTGATCATCTGTTTTTTCTATTCTTACAAAATTGTTCGTAGGATTGGGGCTGATTTTAAATAGACCTGCACCATCCTCAAAATCCGTGGTATTGGTTTGCAAATTTTCACAAGACACCGTCAACTCCCGATCTCCATCTAGGGTAAGTAGTTCCGTTATCATCTCGCCATTACATTCGTAAGTAACTTCGTAGTTGCCTTTGAAGCCTCTAACTAAGGCTTCTCCGTTTTCGGAGGTCACCGCCAGAGTATCGGTCCACCACTCATTAAAAACCAAATCGACAAAGAGGTCTCCTACCTCTGATCTCGACCAGTCTAAGCGGAATAAATTGGCACCGGGATTCATGTAAGTCGCGCCATCCCAAAAGCTCCAAAACAAAAAGCCATCCATGCTTTCATGGCTAAAGGTAGCCGTCAAGAAATCACGCAAATAGCGAGCGCCCAGTTCTTCGTCTACAATTACGGGAAGATCAAATTCAGTGACTTTGGCCGTCAGCCCAAAACTATTGTAAAAATCATCGTAGGTGGCCAATACCGAGGGAATGCCATTGGGAAAACCACCGACGTGAGCTTGAAAGCCAATGCCATCGACCGGAGCACCATCATCCAATAATTCCTGAATCCGATTTTTCAAAATATCGTATTGCCCCCCTCCGGTGTTGCCCAAACTGATGGTGACAAAATCGTTGAGGTACATTTTTGTATCTGGAGATATTTCTTTGGCTCGTGCAAAAATATCTGCATAAACTTCTCTTCCAGTTGTATTTCCAGGAACAGTTGAAAAGGTGGATTCGAGCGAAGTATTAGCTACAAT
>JBCCSR010000581.1:0-4453 GCA_039199865.1 Bacteroidota bacterium | reverse complement strand
GTTTTCGTGCGACATACCCAATTGCAGCATCTCCACGAGCGAACCGTATTGAGATTTCAGACAATAGTATGGATTGTGGCCTGACCAATTTTGATGATGGAGACATGGGAGGCTATCATACCTACGACAATGCAGTCGCTCACTTATTTAGTATGAAATCTCAATACGGTTCGCTCGTGGAGATGCTGCAATTGGGTATGTCGCACGAAAACCGCATGATATGGGGGCTAAAGATATCGGATAATGCCAGCGTGGATGAGTCGGCCGAGGAGGCCACCGTTCATTTCGATGCTTTGCATCACGCTCGGGAGCCGATGTCCTTAGAGGCGATTCTTTATTACATGTGGTGGTTGTTGGAAAATTACGAGAACGATCCGGAAGCAGCGTACTTGATTAATAATCGGGAGATGTATTTCATTCCCGTGGTCAACCCCGATGGCTACGTTTTCAATCAACTGACGGATCCACAGGGTGGTGGCTTTTGGCGAAAAAATCGTCGCAACAATGGGGGCGGCTGTTTTGGGGTCGACCTCAATCGCAATTACGGTTTTGGTTGGGGACTCAACTCGGGCTCCAGCAGCGATCCTTGTACCGATATCTATCGTGGAGAAAGCGCTTTTTCGGAGCCAGAGTCACAGGCCGTCCGAGATTTGCTCATGCAAACGCAACCTTCCATTGCCTTCTCTATGCATACTTTTGGCGATGTATTTTTGAGTCCATTTGGTTATACCGACTCTTTGGCAACCTATGATATTTATGCGGAGTTTACCTCCGAATTCATTCCCCAAACTTATCGGGGCTACGGAACTACTGCCAAGATGTTGGGCTACACCTCCAGCGGTACCACACGAGATTATCTCCATTCCGAAGGAACCCTCGCTTGGACCCCAGAAATTGGTCATAGTTTTTGGGAAGATCCCAGTGATATCTGTGATCGCGTACAGGAGTTTTTGCCCACCATGAAATACCTCTCGTGGGTATCTGGCAATTATGCTTGCTTCCACGATTTTAGTCTGAATAATTCGGATGTCATTTGGGAAGGCGAACAAGTTGGCATTAAGGTCAGGGTAAAAAACCGAGGTTTGACGCAAAGTGCCGAAGATGTAGTGGTCCAACTGATCAGTCAGCACCCTGCACTGGTACCAGTCAATGATCAAATTAGTTATGGTACCGTTGCGGCGCGCAGCTATGCGGAAAATACCAGCGAAGACTTTTTATTTGATGTACAGGGAGACCTCGTCCCGGGAGAGGTTCTAGCGCTAAGCGTGATCGTCCAACAGGATGGGGCAGAGGCCTATCGGGATGTCATTTACCTGAGGGCTGGCGAAGCCAATATTTTGCAGGAAGACGATGCCGAAAATGGATTTGACAATTGGATTTCCTCTGGGGAGCAACTTTGGGATACGACCTTTATGGATGCCTTTAGTGGCAATCATTCCTTTGCCGACTCTCGCTATGGCAATTATTTGCCGCAAGGGGAAACCATGATTTATTCTTTAGATCCAGTTGACTTTTCCACCGCCGAAAACCCCTGGATCGAGTACAATGCCAAATGGTCCTTGGAGGGCAATGATGATTTGGTTTTTCTCCAAGCCTCCATCACAAATGGCAACACTTGGTTTTTCCTCAAAGAATACCGCAACAACAGTCATTGGGTGCAAGAACGCATCGACTTGGGTGCTTATATTGGGCAAAGCAATGTTTTATTCCGCCTGGTTTTAACGGCCGATGAATTTGTCCACAGTGACGGATTTTATTTCGATGATTTTAAAATTGTCGATTACCGAGAGCCAGATATGGTGCCGACAAGCAATCTCGATAATCCGAGTTTTAAAGCGATTGCCTTCCCCAACCCAGGAAAGCTTCCTCTACAATTGGCCCTAACCCTTCCTACTGCCGGTGAAATCCAGTTGACCATTACCGATGTGACTGGGAAAAATAGGGGACAACAAAAACATCAGCTAGGGGCTGGTCTAAACACTCTATCAATGCCAAATTTAGAGGCGGGGGTTTATTTTATTCAAGTTGATGGTTTTGAGCATCAGCAAGTAATCAAAGTGCTTCGTCATTGAGAAGAGGGCGTTTAGGATTAGTAGTGGTGACGACCCAGTGACCGCAGCAATTACATCAGCGTTTCCTTCCTCTCCTGGACGAGTTGTCAGCCCCAAAACGCTTCAATGACAAGGCGATGCTGAAGTAGGACGGAGGGCTCTTTTCTTCAACTTCTGCTCCTGACGAGTGGGAAGTTGCTTTTCCCAATTCTTTCTAAAACTCCACTATCTTTGCGAGCGAATCGCAATGGAATTTATTTTTTCAGCGGAATTCAAAACGATTTCATTATTGGTGTGTTAATAGTTGGGCAAAGTCAAGGCCCACCCATTACTTGGTAAATAAACATAGAATGAGTACGCAATTTCATAGTCTAACAGTGAGTCAGGTGAAGCGTGAAACAGAGGATGCTGTCTCCCTGACTTTCGACATCCCATCAGATTTAAAAGAAACATTCCATTACAGTCAAGGACAATATTTGACACTCAAATTTGACATTCAAGGCAATGATGTACGTCGAGCCTATTCAATGTCTAGCAGTCCGCTTGAAGAAGGAATTACGGTGACGGTAAAGCGAGTGTACAAAGGACTGGTCTCCAACCACATCTACGATAAGGTCAAAACTGGAGATGCCATTGAGGTCATGCCCCCTCAGGGACGCTTTGTAGCTGAGTTGAAGGAAGAACAGCAAAAAACCTATTACTTATTCGGGGCAGGAAGTGGCATTACGCCATTGATGTCTATCCTAAAAACAGTGGTAGAGAAGGAACCTAAAAGTACGGTCTTTTTATTGTACGGCAACAGAAATGAAAATTCTATTATTTTCAAATCACAGTTAGATGAATTGCAACAAAAGTACGAAGGCCAGCTTGTTGTGGAACACATCCTTAGTAGTCCAATTAAAGAAAAGCCGAAAGGCTTTGGCTCTTTTTTCAAAAAGGCGGTGACCAACTGGCAAGGGAAAGTAGGAAGGGCAGATGTTGGCAATACGGGTAAGTTTCTAGACAATTACCCGCCTCGTTCCAAAGATGCAGAGTATTTTATTTGTGGTCCTGGACCGATGATCGACGGCATCGAAGCCTTGCTGAAAAAGCGTGGTGTCGACGAAAAGCAAATCCATTTTGAGCGATTTTCTTCTCCTGAAGAAGAAAAAGTGAAAGTTGAAGGTGCGCCAAGTGCAGATGGAGCTCGAATGGTTGTTCATTTAGAAGGCAAAACAATCGAAGCGCAACTCGATGGGAAAAATATTTTGGATACTTTGTTGGATATGAAGGTAGAGCCTCCCTACTCTTGCACTTCCGGTTCTTGCTCGACCTGTATGGCCAAGGTGTTGAAAGGAAAAGTGGAAATGGATGTTTGCTATGCTTTAGATGATGATGAAGTGGAGGATGGATTCATCCTCACCTGCCGAGCATTTCCAAAGACAGATGAGGTTGAAATCACTTATGATTTTTAAGGCAACGGTTGTATTCCTAGATTTACAAGGCTAGCCGAGGCACCGAATCTAAGACTTGTAAAACATCCATTTGCCCAGTTCCTTAAAGCTGACCTTTTTACCATACATCAAGATCCCCACTCGATAGATTCTGCCAGATAGCCAGACGAAAAATAGGGACGTAGCCAATAGGCTGATGACGGAAAGGGCGATTTGCCACAGAGGTGGGTCAAAGGCCAGCCGGGCGGGCATGACAATCGGAGAGAAAAAAGGAAAAATAGAGGACCAAACTGCCAAACTACTGTGTGGTGCTCGAATCGCGACCGTCATAATGTAGAAGGCAATAATGACGGGAATAAAAATGGGAATGGTAAGGATTTGCCCTTCCCCCATCTCATCTCCCATCGCCGATCCAATGGCGGCAAACATGGAAGAATACAAAAGATAGCCTCCCAAGAAGAACAAGATAAAGACGGGAATGATCAGCCACCAGTTTTGTGCCGCCAGCTCTCCCAAGACCTGCGAAATGGCAAAGCTGACTTCCTCCTGATCGACGGGCATATTGTTTGCCGCCGTTTCCAAGTTACTAGTGCTGCTGACGCCAAAGATAAGTTGAACGACCATACTGAGACTGGGAATCAAAACTGCCCAGATGGCAATTTGTGTCAGGGCGACTGCGCCCACCCCCAGAATTTTTCCCATCATCAACTGGAAAGGACGTACAGACGAGATCATAACCTCTACAATACGGTTCGTTTTTTCCTCCATAACTGAACGCATAACCATCATTCCGTAAACAAAAATGGTGATGTACATGAGGAAACCCATGATGCCTCCCATCATGACGGCAATGACGGCGGCCATACTGCTTTCATCTTCTTCTGATTCATCCAAAGGCTCAGGGTTGAGCGTTACTTTGGTTCGCAACCCATCGAGTTCGTCTTTGTCAAAACCCATTGCAATAATCTT
>JBCCSR010000580.1:0-4456 GCA_039199865.1 Bacteroidota bacterium | reverse complement strand
GTTATCTTCATCAAAGAGATCGTATTCAATGCGAAACGACCACTGTTGCCCCACAAGATCACTCCGTTGCTCTCGCCCATAGACTAAAGCAGCATGAACTTGACGGTTAACTGCATACATAATATTGGGTATTGTCCCTATTGGATCATCTTTCAAAGGGTCCTCAATAATCAGTTCTGTTCCAACCTTTAAATCTGCTCGACTCAAATGAGTTGTATGCAAAATGGTGTGCCCCATTGACTGCTGAATCCATAACCAACAAGCAATAGTCAATAAAAATCGGATAACAAAAAATTGGCGAAACATCATTTTTATATTGATTTTCAAAAAAAATTCTTTTCTTCTACATAAATTGACGATTAGACAATAGCACTCAGCGAGAAGAATTTTAAGGTCTTAAAAGAGTAAAAGCACCTAGAAGAAACTTATCGAACGTAGCTACAATCACTAAAATAGCTGGCGTAAATAAACGAATCAATCATAAATCAAACCATCACTCAAAATGAGTTCGTGATTTTTTAAGCGAGGGTGTAGTCGAACCTTTTTTTGGTCAACAAGTACAAAACGAGATTCAGAAAATTCATCTATAGCAAACGCTTTGGCATTGCTGTATTGAAAGGAAATTTCTGTTCGAATAGCTCCGGTATTGTACGCTTCATCATAGTGATAGACGATTTTCTTCACTTTGTAGTGATCCTGATCTACATAAAATTCCATTATGGGAATCGGAGATTGCGCTTGTTTTAGGATATAACATTTGTTATTTTCAACAACGCCTTTGTATTCAATGGACTCGTAACGACTTAACATTTTTGTAAAGTCAATAATTGGCATTTTACGATGCCCTTCACTTGTTTTTTCACCGCAATACACAATACCTTCTCCTTGATGATAGGTGATGCTGTAGTTTTCATTGTACAGTAAAACAACGTCGTCTACTTCGTAGAGCAAGTCATTACCTCTACGTTTAAATACTCCTTTCGAAACCAAATCCGGCTCTACCGAGTGATGGTCTTTAAAAGTTCGGGTCTCAATCTGACAATTAATGGCTTCTTGGTGGTAGTATTGTTGTAGTTGTACCAAATCTTCCTTAAGATTTTGCGCAAAGCCTTGAAAGACTAAAAAACTACAAATCGAAAGAACAATTATTTTCTGGGTCATGATTTTATGTATTTAGGTTTATTCAGAAAGAGGGTATCGAATAAATTCTCTTGTTTCCTGAATGGTTTGTACCCCTTTAGCCGTCTCTTTTTTGACTAAAAAGAGATTTCCTTCTGCATCGTAATGATAAAAGGTAGCATAGTTATTATTGTCCAATACTGCGGTCAGGCGATAATTCTGTGGATCATACACATAGGTTTGAGTACTGCCATCCTCGGGATAGATTCGAATATCATCAAAGTAGGCTACGGTATTATGGACTTCCATACCTTGAGTTGCATATAGTTTCAAATCGAATTGCTTTTCACTAGGAATGAATATCCCTTCTATCCGTTGCCAGCCATTGATTACTTCTCCGACTGGAACCAACTTTGGCTTATCCGTTTCACTAAAGAAAAGTTCTATCCCAACATCATCCACGTTCAAGTCAAAACGAGGAGTCGGATCATCCAAACTGACCCAAGCACTCAAAACATACCTTTGCCCGATTTCTAATTGTAAACTCTTCTGTGTAAAGTTAGCCGTACCATCAACTTTTAAACACTTTTTACCCGTGTGAGCTCTAGTGTTGTCAATAGTGGCATTACATGTTTGTGACTTAAAGGAATGAGTATATTGTAAAACAACTCGTCCAGTACAAATCTCAGAAATTGACTCACATAGATCAACTGAATTCATGTCAAGTTCTAATGCACAAATTGATCCTTTGAACGGAAGATCCAAGCCCACGGTAGAAGGATCTATGCCCTCCATTTTTTTCACTCCTGCAAAGAATTCATATTCCTTCCCATTGATATCTACCAAATGTAAGGTAGCCCCTTCTCCCACACCTTTGGGGATGGGCATTCCCGAGTAATACGGACGATCAATCCAAACAAATTCTTCACCTTCATATCCTCCCACAATATTGTAAGTCAAGAACATCGATTTCCCACCTGCCTGACATTCAAAGTCAAAATTGCCGTTTTCTTGATTGTTGTCAATTGTCCCCTCAGGGTATTCCTCAAAACCATCAAAAGCCAATTCTGGATAGGAAGCATTAGCGCCCACTGCAATGGGTAAATTATCATTGTAACCATAGAGTGCTGTGCTGTAAAGACCAATAATGTCTCGGTTTTCTACCTCTTCACCATTGCTAGCATATTTGGTAATTTCATTGGTTTGCCGCCATTTACTTCCAGCAGCACTTTGTGGAAAAAATGGATTGTCCCATTCAAAGAGTCTAAAATCTATGTATGTACCATCTGTAGCCAGGTTGGGCGAATAAGTATCAGCAGTGCTCGGTCCACGCTTGGTCACATAAGCGTAGTTGCGATGGGGTCGCCAAATGCCTTTTTCCCCTAAGCCATAAGAGGGCCTTGCGCTAGCAGTCAAATCTCCTCCATTCAAAGGACCACTCGGATCACAATTCGTAGGATAAATGCATAAGTTGCCAGGGACAGGTGCTGAACTTCCTCCACAAGCGGAACCATCTGCTTCGTACAGTGCAATAGCTGAATTCAACAAATCGTAAGATCCTCCTGCCTCCGAGCAATCAATTGGGATACAAAAAGCAACAGAATTTCCATCACAATCAGTAGCAATATCCAAATCACAATAAGAAGGGAAATTAGCATCGTTCAAAATAAAACTACCCGTTGTCCCATTGCTACGAGTAAAGCTAACTTCCAGATAAGCTCCAGGAGCACATCCCACAAAAGGATCATCAGTATCATCAAATAATGCGTATAAGCAATTACAATCGCCTGAGGCAGGTAAGCTGGGAATGAGAAAATCTCCTCCCGACCATTCTTTTTCGATATTCCAAATATCATCATAAGTCACTGCGCTAGCATTGAGTACACCAGTAATGGACCGGCTATTAACGGTAATGTCATTATCAGTGACTTGATCCATTGCGGTAGGCACTTTTATTTGCACATCGTTTTCAGTATGACTCACCCGGTTAATTGTTGGATCTTCTAAAGCTGTAATACTTCCTACCTTAGCCGACAAATGATTTCGCTTACCCGAACGGACTACCTTCACGATGACTCCTCGGTTGTAGTACCCATCCTTCAGGCCTACATTTTCAAAGAGGTATTTTCCATTTTTCCTACCTACGAAAGTAAACAGAGGGTTTTCACAAAGCTCATCTGGCTCGGTAGAACAAGTATTCAACCCGATTAGCCCTGTTACCAAACATTGATCTCCCGGGATCAGTCGATTCTTGGCATCCCCACTGATGTCCATTCCAAAATAACCACAATCCTTATCTGCCTTCAAAATAGCCTTAAATTCCATTCCCCAGTTTTTGTAGGCCTCTCCCATTCCTTCATAAGCAAAGCGAGCTGGAATATTGTAATTGTAAATGGGATGATCAAAACTATTATTGACAGTTGTCAAAAGGGGTTCTCCGGTGAGGGGATCAAACACTTTATTGGCAGTAGTGATATTGGATTGTCCATCAAAAGCATCGGTTTGAACCAAAATACCAGATTTCCGAATGACCTTATTGGTTACCATTGTTTTGGTGTTACTCTTAGTCAGGGAAACTGTCCTTGAACCTCCAAGACCAAACAGCAGGGCCATCCAATCTCCGTTCAAGCCAAAAAACGCTTCACTAGCAAAAGAAGTGCTTTCTCGCATATCCACAAAAAACTCCAAATCAACTCCCATGGTTTGGGTACTGATACTGGCATCCAGCTGATTGGTTCGATTTCCATCAGCAGTCAATACCTTCACTTCATTTTCCAAAACACCCAGCGCTCTTCGCTTTCCAGTAGCAGAATTTACTTCACTTTCACCGGTAAGGTAAGTGTACACTACACCACTTAATTTTCGCTCATTCAGTGTCGATCCAAGCTCATCCTTATAATGCGTTATCTTGTGAGGCTTACCGTGCATATCGTTGAGAATAATGGCATAGCCTTGCGAAGCAGTATACTCTTCTGTATTCACGTTTAGCCCAAAGGCACTAGTGGCAAAATTGCTTAAATCCAGTAACTTATCGTCTAAATTATTTTTTAAAACGGTTTCCTCCACCAAGACGGGAAAGTCTTTAGCCGTATAAAACTCATTGACTGTCATCCCTGTTGTTGCAAAACCACTTGGTAAATCACCTGCATACTCTCCGCTCGAAGCATAATGGGTCGCCAAACTTTTAACAGTCACTTTACTATACCCAACCGAAGCTCCTGGAAAATAGGTTTCGTTAATCGGATACTCGTAAAACATATTTTGATCTGACTTCAGAAAAGCTTTCACCACCCACTTCTTGGCATATCGCATTGGAGATTCATCTGAGCCTATTCCC
>JBCCSR010000579.1:0-4463 GCA_039199865.1 Bacteroidota bacterium | reverse complement strand
TGATGCTCGAGGGCAATTGCAACAAAAGTTTATTACTTCGGAAAATGTCAATAATGTATATCCAATCAGCATCGCTACTCAAGCGGATGCACCGACCGGAAATTGGCGAGCAGTGGTCAAAGCGGGGGGAGCCAGTTTTAGTAAGAATTTGAAAATCGAGACGGTCAAACCCAATCGACTCAAAATCAATTTAGATTTTGGAAAGGAAGAATTGAGCTCGGCAGACAAAAACTTGTTGGGAGATTTACAAGTCAATTGGTTGCACGGTGCTCCTGCCCAAAATCTAAAAGCAAAAGTAGAAGTACAAGTCAAGTCGGTCAAAACGAAGTTTTCCAAATTCAATGAGTACATATTCGATGACCCAGCCCGTCGCTTTGCCGCCGAACCGCAAGTAATTTTTGATGGAGAGGTGGATGGTTCTGGTAAGGCAAAAGTAAAAGCGGCCATTAATACGAGCAATGCTGCTCCCGGAAAACTAAGCGCCAATTTCAAAAGTAGAGCGTTTGAGCAAGGGGGAGATTTTAGTATCGATAATTTTTCGATGCCTTATCATCCTTACGATAGTTACGTGGGTGTCTATGTTCCAGAAAACAAATACAAATCCAAGCGCCTAACCATTGGTGAGGAAAGTCCGGTGGATTTTGCAGCGGTCGATAAAAGTGGAGCGCCACTGCGCAACCGTTCCTTAAAGATTGGCTTGTACAAAGTTAACTGGCGTTGGTGGTGGGACCGCGATGGTTACGAGGATCTATCTCGTTACAACAGTACTACTCATCGAAAAGCAATTGATAAGGTCAGTCTGACGACCAATCAAAGGGGAGAAGTACAGTGGAAGATCAAAATTGAAGATTGGGGACGTTATCTGATTCGCGTTTGTGATGAGGAATCTGGTCATTGTTCTGGTGACTTCTTCTACGCGGGCTCGCCTTGGTACTCTGGAGATGGCCAAAACCGAGATGCGGCCGCTATGCTGTATTTTACGGCAGATAAAACTTCTTATCAAGTGGGAGAAACCATTGAACTGACCGTTCCTGCCAGTGATGTCGGACGTTGTTTGGTCTCTCTGGAATCTGGGTCAAAAGTGATTGAAACCTATTGGAAAGATACCAAGGCAGGCGACAATACTTACCGATTTTATGCGACCGAAGAAATGGCGCCTACGGTTTATGCCCACGTGACTTTGGTCCAACCACATGCTCAAGTGGAAAATGATTTGCCCATCCGAATGTATGGGGTCATTCCCATCAAGGTAGAAAATCCAAAGAATAAGTTGGAGCCTGAATTGAAGATGGCAGAGGTACTAGAACCCGAACAAAAAGTTTCCGTAGAAGTCAAAGAGAAAAATGGGCGACCAATGGCTTACACCATTGCCATGGTCGATGAAGGATTATTGGATTTGACGCGATTCAAAACGCCTAACCCCTTAGATGTTTTTTATGCAAGGGAAGCCCTTGGTGTCAATACCTGGGATGTCTACGATCAAGTTCTTGGAGCCTATGGTGGAAAATTAGAACGCATCCTCAGTATCGGTGGGGATGGGGAAGTCAACAATCCCATCGAGAAAAAGAATGCCAATCGATTTAAACCGGTGGTCAGACATCTGGGACCTTTCTATCTGAAAAAAGGAGGCAAGGCCAAGCACGAAATTGTCCTGCCCAATTATGTGGGCTCAGTCAGAACAATGTTGGTCGCATCGGACAATGGTGCTTACGGGATGACAGAGAAAACAACCCCAGTTAGAAAACCTTTAATGATCTTGGCAACTCTACCCCGAGTACTTGGCCCAACCGAAGAATTACAAATGCCCGTAAGTGTATTTGCGATGGAAGATAAGGTCAAAAACGTGACGCTTAGCCTCGAAGAACAAAGCGGACTGGTAGACATCGTCGGTGGAAAAAAACAGACAATTTCTTTCAATAAACCGGGGGAGGACTTGCTCTTTTTTAACTTAAATGTGAGGGAAAATGTCGGTGTTGCTAAATTCAAAGTTACCGCAAAAGGCGGGGGAGAAGTTGCTACTCAAGAAATTGAAATCGAGATCAGAAATCCTAATCCGCGCGTAACTGATGTTGTCGACCGGGTCATTGAAGCGGGGGAAACCTGGAACAGCGATTATCAACCCGTGGGGATGAAAGGGACGAACGAAAGCATCATTGAATTATCAAATATTCCCCCCATTAATCTAGGAGAGCGTTTGGATTATCTTATCCGCTATCCGCATGGTTGTGTTGAACAGACGACTTCCTCTGGCTTTCCTCAGTTGTACGTTAATAGATTGTTGCGATTGGAGGATAAGGACAAAAAGCGCATTACCGATAATGTAAATGCGACCATTGATCGCTTGCGTAGTTTCCAACGTTCAACCGGTGATTTTGCTTATTGGCCTGGTCAAAATTATGTCAATGAGTGGGGGACCAATTATGCAGGGCATTTCCTTTTGGAAGCCAAAAAGCTGGGGTATGATGTCTCTTCGACCATCCTGGATCGTTGGATCAAGGCACAACACAAATTGAGTCGGGAATGGCAAATGAGAAGCAGTCGATATGATCAAGTGACCCAAGCTTACCGCTTGTATACTTTGGCTTTGGCCAATGAGCCCTCCCTGGGGGCCATGAACCGTTTGAGAGAAGCCCAACAATTAAATGATCAAGCAGCTTGGCGCTTGGCGGCTGCCTATGCAGTGGCTGGAAAATCCGATGTGGCCAAGGAAATGATTTTGAAATTATCTACAGATGTTGAGGATTACACCGAGCTGAGTGGCTCTTACGGTAGCGCGCTCCGTGATAATGCCATGATGTTGGAAACCCTAACCCACATGGGAGAGCGACAAAAAGGTGGAGCATTGGTACAAGTACTTTCCAATCAGTTGAGTCGTAGAAGATGGTATGGAACTCATACGACATCTTATTGTCTTTTGGCCATTGGGAAGTTTGTGGGCAATCAAGATCGGAGTGAAAACTTTACCTTTACTTACCAATTGGGTGGTGAAGGTAAAGTGGAGGCAGGCGCCGAGACTCCGTTGATGCAAATACAGCTTCCAGTGGATCAAAGTACCAGTAGAAATTTTGGTATCACCAATACTACCAACAGCGTACTATTCGCTCGACTGATTTCCAGTGGACAGCCGGTTGTCGGTGATCCAACGACTGAGGACAATAATCTGGTTTTGGAAATTCAATACAAAACTATGAATGGCAAAAAACTTGATCCCTCAAATATTATGCAGGGAACGGATTTTGTGGCCGAGGTAAGCGTTCGCAATCCCGGCACAAAAGGAGTGCATTATGAAGAAATGGCCTTGTCGCAAATCTTCCCTTCGGGCTGGGAGATCCACAATTCCAGAATGGATGGCATCCAGGCCTTCTCCAATTCTGCTGAGCCAGAATATCAGGACATCAGAGATGATCGCGTCTACACCTATTTTGACTTGAGGAAAAATAAAAAGGCCACTTATCGGATTCAATTGAATGCCGCTTATCAAGGCCGTTATTATTTGCCTACCGTTTATTGTGAAGCCATGTATGATAATACCATTAGTTCGCAAAGACCAGGACAATGGGTCAATGTAGTCCCTCCAAATTCGATGTGATGATGGTCTGAATTTTTTCAAAATATCCCGAATGTATCCCTATCTTGCATTCGGGTTATTTTTTGGATCAAAACAAGTTGAGCATCATGAAAACCAAGAAACTAAAAATTAGAATCAGCAAGGAAAGGGGAAGTGTCAGTGCTAAATTGCTCTTGCCAGAAGCATACCAGGCATTGTTGGTGTTGAGCCACGGAGCGGGGGCAGGGATGGATCATCACTTCATGGAATACTTGGCCAAAGCACTGGGAGCTGAAGGCATTGCCACTTTGCGATTCAACTTCTGGTACATGGAAAATGGCCCCAAGCCACCCGATCGTCCTCCTTTGGCTCAGGCCGCCATCACGGCTGCGGTTGAGAAGGCCAAAAAATTAGATTTGGGCGTCCCCATTTTTATTGGTGGAAAATCCTTTGGTGGTCGCATGACTTCTTTATTGGCGGTGGAGGGTAGTCTGGACGATTTGCAGGGAATCATTTATTTTGGATTTCCATTGCATGCGCCTGGTCGTACCGGAACAGAACGGGCAGCACACTTAAAAGATATTAAACTGCGTCAGTTGTTCTTACAAGGTACTCGCGATACTTTGGCGAAAATTGATTTGATAAAAGCGGTCACCAAAGCCCTCCGCAAGGGGAGTCTTCGCGTATTTGAAGGAGCAGACCATTCTTTTAAAACCCTCAAAAAAAGTGGCATCAGTCAGGAGGAGATGATTGATAAATTGGCACTTGCGACCAAACGTTTTGCTCTAAAATGAAATTTTCAAGACTTTTGAGAGAATTAAGGAGGAAACTTTAGGATTATTTTAATCTGATTCTTAAATTCAGGGGTTTAAATAAGCTTCACAAAACCTAAACCCTTGGAGTATGAAAATGAAAC
>JBCCSR010000578.1:0-4480 GCA_039199865.1 Bacteroidota bacterium | reverse complement strand
GGCCATTGGTGGAGACGGGACCTTTACCGGAGCAAGTGTTTTTATGCAGGAATACGATATCCCCTTTGTGGGAACACCTGGTACTATCGACAATGATTTGTACGGCACCGATTACACCATCGGCTACGATACTGCGATCAATACGGCAATGGCCGCAATCGATAATATTAAAGATACGGCCAATGCTCATAATCGCTTGTTTTTCGTGGAGGTAATGGGGAGAGACGCGGGTTTTATCGCCTTGCGGAGTGGAATTGCCACTGGAGCGGAAGCCGTCTTGGTTCCAGAAAGTAAAACCGATATCGATCAATTGATTGCCAACTTGGAGCAAAATTATAAAAACAAAAAGACCTCTAGTATCGTCGTCGTTGCGGAAGGAGATGATGCGGGTGGTGCCTTCAAAATTGCCGAGCAAGTCAAAGCGAGAATTGATCACTACGATATCCGCGTAAGTATTCTAGGACACATCCAAAGGGGTGGACGACCCACTTGTATGGAAAGAGTCTTGGCCAGCCGCCTGGGGATGGAGGCCGTCTATGCTTTGCAAAAAGGAAAACGTGGCGTAATGATCGGACAAGTCCACAAAGATATTGTGTACACTCCTTTTGAAAAAGCCATTAAGCATCACCAAGAGATCAATCCTTTATTACTAGATATTGTAAAAGTTTTGGGATGATGTCCGACCTGCGATTATGTTTAAAATAAATGCGATGGAAGAATCTACCAATCGATTGCTGGATAGTTTGAAGTGGCCCGTTGCCATTGTCAGCTCCTGGTGGATTGTGCTCATTCTGGAGGGATTCATGAACTGGGATTTAGGTTACTTGGGCATCTTCCCATTAGAATGGTTTGGCTTTCGAGGTATTTTTACCGCTCCTTTTATTCATGGCGACTTTTCTCATCTCATTCACAACAGCGTCCCCTTTCTCGTTTTGAGCACCATGATCATTTATTTCTATCGAACCATTGCTTTTCGCAGTATCCTCATGATTTATTTGCTCACTGGTCTAGCCGTCTGGCTGGGCGCCCGCTCTGTTTTTCACATTGGTGCCAGCGGAGTTGTCTATGGCTTGGTGACCTTTATTATGGGGATTGGCTTATTTCGGCGCAACAATAAATCGGTAGTCTTAGCCCTTGTGGTTTTCCTTTTTTATAGTGGCATGTTTGTAGGTGTCTTGCCCAATCAACGAGGCATTTCCTGGGAAAGCCATTTGTATGGTGCCCTCGTCGGTTTTTTTGTAGCTTATTTTTACAAGGGAGAAATCGAACTCGATGTACTGGAAGAGTTGGCGCAAGAAAAAGAACTCGACGAACATCTTCGTCCTTATTTCCTCGCTCCGGATACTTTCGACAAAACCCGGGCAGAACGTCAAAGGGAAATTGATGAGCAAAATTCAGGCTGGACTTCTACCTCAACGCTTGATGAATAATCCAGTAGCAAAACAGATCAAACGCAGCTTTTGACCATGAATGTATTGACCACCGTTTACTTGGCCGTTTCCTGGATGCTGGTTGGATTGATTTGGGTGATCCAATTGGTTCATTATCCCAGTTTTCGCTTTATCGCCAAAGATCAATTTTTAGCCTTTCATCGTCACCATACCTTTCAGATCACTTTCATTGTTATGCCGTTAATGTTGTCGGAGTTGGGGCTGGCCATCTATTTTTTTTGGGGAAATGAATTGGGGAGCATTGCCTTGTGGCAGCTTATTGTGGTAGTGGTGATTTGGGCCAGTACTTTCTTGATTCAAATTCCGATGCACAATCGTCTGGGAGAGGGAAAAGAAGAACAAACCATTCGACAATTGGTCAACAGCAACTGGCTCCGTACCGTTTTGTGGACGGGCAAAGCACTGCACTTATCCTGGTACTTGATGGACTAATGACCCAGCTTGCTCTTCTTTTTCTATAGCTACTAAGGACCAGCTTACTCATGCTTGTGGTATACCTTGGCGACAATCTTCCATCCACTATCAAATTTCAAGAGGGAAAGATAGTCGGTATAAACGTGTTTTCCCTGGTGTGACAATTCGATTTTAACGGCGGCTGAACCTCCCGTGACATCGACGGAGGCAAAGTTGTGTGCCCATTTATTTTTCGCAGGGTCAAATTTGGGATCTTCCTTTCTTTTGGCTGTTCCCTCGGCCCAAGTGGCAATTGGATACTTTCTCAATTCTTCCCCTTTCGCAGAATAAATGGAAAAATCAGGATGAAAACCATTCCGCATCGCATCGGGATTCAAATCATTAAATGCTCCGTTGACATAACTTTTCAGAATCAATGCTTTTATGGCTTTTTCCGCTTCGCTGTCGTGATGTTCTTTGATGGTAAAGGAAAGGACCGTAAGGCTGATTAGTAAGATACTTGCGTACAAAACATTTTTCTTTTGCATAATTTTGATTTTAGTGATTGAAGGATGACCATTTAGAATTTTGATCGTTGACCGTGTTGTATCCTTTCTTTGCTTTTCAAAAACTAAGGCACTGATCCTGTAGTCGCTGAATGAGCATGGTACCTATCCGACGATTGATTTCTTTTTCTTCTTCTTGATAAAGCAACCATTCTTCTTGCGTCAACTGTCCGATGATGGTTCCCAAAAGTAAGTGTTTGAATTTTTGATCTTTACGGATCGCTTGATCGACGTAGGCCAATTTATCTGGTTTAGACAATTGGTAAAATACAGCTTTGCGTTTGTGGACGTAGGCACGAAAAATAGCGCAGAGTAAATCGTTTTGAAATTTCAAAATGGGACGTATGGTACGATTCTGAAACTGCTCGGCATTGGTCGTTGCATTGGCTTGTGCGATGCTGGGAATATCGGGACGAAGTTGAAGTAGTTGTTGTCGATTCACAGGTTGATCAATTGTTGCAGGTCGGTCCAAACAAAACGAAGGATGGGGCCTTGCCCTCCTCCGGGCAATTCATCAATTACTTCTTCGTAGTTTGTTCCACCTATTTTTTCGTAAAAACGGATAGCACTATTGTTTTGAGAAAGCACCCACAGGTACATTCCAGAACTGGGAACCTCCTCGTTTACCCAAGCCGCCGCCGCTTGCATCAATTGCTTGCCCAAGCTCCTACCCTGCCATTGTGATGCAACGTGGAGGTTATCGAGATAAGCTCCCCAACGTTGATGCTCATTAAGGTAAACACAAGTAAAGCCACAAAGTTGTCGCGCTTCCTCTGCCAGTAAAATCCATTGATTTTGGGCCGGTTCGCTCAATCGTTGGGTCCAAACGGAGAGCCGATCCTCAACTACCTCATTGCGGAGATAAGCATCGCGCAGCATTCCCCGATAATGTTTTTTCCAGCTTTGAGCATGCAAAGTTGCAATGGCCTGAACGTCTTGAAATTGAGCAATTCGAAAGGTAATCATGAGAATCAATGCTAAATCAAAATTGACTTGTAGTAAAAAACAAATATAAATGGATTTCTTCAAATTGATCGCTATGAAATGCTAGGGTGAAAAGTAAAATGGAGGACAATCCCAAAATACCACCAAAGACTTTAACACAATCGCTATTTCATTTTAGCAAGTATTTAATTAATTTGCGCCTCTATTCTTTTGTGATGTTCTAGAAAATAAAGCTTGCCCAGATCGATGCCCTTCGATAAGGTAAGAGCAATTGTAGAACTTCTTTTCGTTCTCATCAATCCTTTACCAAATCTGGCGTTCTCGATCTATCCCATTGGCGTTCTATTTACCGAATGGCGCCTTGTCAGTCTATGGATTTTTTTATTCAAAACACTAAATATTTATTTATGAAAAATCTAGCTATCCTATTTCTGTGTCTACTCTTCATGGGTAGTCACGCCACTCTTTTTGCCCAATGCGATATCAACGGAGCCGATACATTCAAAGAGAATGAAACGGAAATGTACGATACGGATCATTCTAGTGACGCCAGCTATTTCTGGTCGGTCACGGGAGTACTCAATATCGACGGGAATAATGACGGTTCTTCGATTGATGTCTCTGCAAGCGGCCCTGGAACGGGAATGGTTTGCGTTACGCGCTTTGAAGAAGGACAAATGCCCTGCTGTTCTTGCGAAGATGTAGTCGTAGAAGAAGACGTTCCCCCACCACCTTGTATTCCCGCCACTTCTATCAGTTTAGGGCAAATTGAAATTCCGGGCCAAGGTTGTCCAGGTGATCTGATTGGTTTTCAGACCTTCCTACAACCGACCAATCCCTCTCCTTCTCCCGGTACTTATTCCTGGGAAGCAGGGACAGATTTTATCATCAGCAATCCGTTTTTCCAGCAAACGGGAGGTTCCACGGCCACCATTCCTACTCCTCCAGGAGAAAATTCAGTTTGGGTCAGAGTGACCTTTACATCTTGTGATGGCTCCCAGGTTACGGGGCTGACGCTTGTCATTTGGGAATTCAGTTGCTTCAAAGGATTAAACTCCGGATTGTTTAGAAGCCCCGGCAAGGTCGTTCCCAATCCGTTTTTTGATCAGGCCCAATTACAGCTCG
>JBCCSR010000577.1:0-4483 GCA_039199865.1 Bacteroidota bacterium | reverse complement strand
TGAACCTTTGCTCAGCGAAATCAAAGTGATCGACGCACAAAATAAAAGAAAAGTAAGCAATGCACAAGTTCGTTTGTATGAACTCAATGCATCCATTGCCGGAGATACACCAAAGCAGGGGCCCATTGCCATTAGCAATGCAATTGATGAGGATTTGCTTCAGCTGATCGGAACGGAGGTCCAGGTAGTACATGGAGCAAAGGGGGAAATCTTTTGTCCCATTCAGTCCGGAAAAAATTATCTGGTAAAAGTAGAAAATGAGGCCCACTTCCCCGTTCAACACTTGTTGACTGCTCCCAAGCAAGCCGAGGCATACACCATTGCCCTAGAAAATAGCCTGCCCTATTTTGATTTAGGGGTCAACCCACTGGAAGATGCTCCCACCTCCTTGGTGCAAGAAACGAAGAAGATCAAACCGAAAATTTTCGTTCCCCTGATCGCCGCAACTGCTGTGTTACCGAAATCGACCATGGAAAAACCAATTGAGCAAGAACGCCCAGCTATCTCAAGCAATGACTTGGAAAATGAAACAGCGCGAAAAAAGGAAGTCATCCGTTTAAACAATATCTACTATGGTTTTAACCAACATCAATTGAACGACGGCTCCAAAGCAGCCCTAGCTGATTTGTTGGAATTACTGAGCAACTACCCCAACATGACGATTCGCATTTCCTCCCATACCGATACGCGTGGAAAGGCCAACTACAATTTACAGCTTTCCCAGCGTCGTGCTGATGCGGTCCGCAACTACCTGGTTGAACAAGGTATTGCCCAAAAAAGAATTCAGGCTGTAGGGTACGGAGAAAGTCAACCCATCAATGAGTGCAATGGGCAAGAGGATTGTTTGGAAAAAGAACATGAGGAAAACCGACGTACTGAATTTGAAGTCATTTATGAGTAATGGGAACAAGGATGTTCTCCATTACTTGGACTGCCGAAGGTAGCTGTACTTTTCAGCTACCTCCTTTTTTATTTTCCAAGATCTTATGGCCACGTTTTCGTTCTCATCCATTTGTACAGGTCTCTATTCAGTCACTTTGCATCTGCTTGCTTCCGTAATAACTGACAAAACTACCAATGCTCACCACTATCAATCCGGCCATGACCTCTTCGAGACTATCTCTTTTGATGTAGGCGTAAACCATAAATACTAGTGCAGCGATCATCAGTATTAAGCCGATGTTTTTAATCATTTTCCCATTTTTCATTGCTTTCTTGTTTATTTTGTTTGATTAATGGAAACCGTATTGAGCAGAATTTCAACATTACAAGTACCGTTGTCCGTAGAAGTCTATTTTTGGTAAATGCTAATAAAAGCCTGGGCATCCAACTCTTCCATTGGTCGAATTTGATAAACGGTTTTCTCTGCCCATTCTGTCGAAAACTCGTGTTCAAATGTTGCGAAGTCGATTGGCTGTCCTTTCCTCTGCATCACAATAAATTCCTTCCCCAGTACCAATCCAATTTTACTGTAATTTCCGAAAAAATATTCTTGTAACAGCGGAATGATTTCAATCGCAAACACTTTTTGCAAATCCGCTAAAGATTGGAGTCCCATAAAATAAGAATGCCCAATGCAGTAATCTTTGTCTAGTAGTAACTCGATCCGCTGATTGATGACCCCTAGCATTCGGGAAAGATCCACGCCCATGGCTCTCAAGGCATTGCTTTGCTTCAATAGCTCCGGACGAGGACGCATTTCCACAAAATTAAATCGACGCCGAAGGGCTAAATCCATTGCCTCTACACTCCGATCTGCGCTATTCATTGTGGCGACAATATGCAAATTGGGAGGTACGCAGAAGAGTGTTTTAGAGTAAGGCAACATCAAACGCAAAGCTTCGGCAGCACCATCTCTTTTGTCTGGATCAATCAAAGTGATCAAATCCCCAAAAATGCTGGCAATGTTTCCGCGATTGATTTCATCAATGATCAATACAAATTTTCGACTTTGATGCAAAGCCAAATCCGAGAGCGCATGCATATCAAATTCTTGAATGGCTTCATTTTCAATATCTTCCTGTTCCTCCTCATCCAGTAGCGATTGGGCAAAAATATCCTCGTATTCTTTCAATGTCCGAAAAACAGCCCAGTATTCTCGAGCATTGATGTCTTTGACAACCGCATGAAACTCGGATTCCAAATTTTTCACCACGCTTAGTTCCGGAAAATGTAAATACAATTTTTTCAAGTGCCGCTTGACTACCAAACTGGGTCGGAATGACTTTTCTCTACGGATACTCAAATCCCCATTCCGTTCGATCCGATGCAAATAGAGCTGTGTTCCCGAAGGCGTCTGAAAGCCTTTGAAGCTGTTGCGCTTCAAATGTTTCAAAAATGCTTTGTACAGCGCTTTGAAGTCTATTTTCAATTGCTGACGAGGCAGTGTTTCCAGAAGACGCTCCACCATCTCCCGCTTGGCTTCCAAGCTGATGTGTTTGAAAATGCCATTTTCAATTTCGTAAGTTACTTTTTTGCCTTGCGTCACCGGTTTGATGCCTTCCACAAAATCTTCATAGGTAAACGCCTGATGGAAAGTTACAAAATGGATGTATCCTTCCTCACTGTATTCCAAAAAGCGCTTGCGTAGCTCCTTGCGTTTTTCCAAGGCCAATTCCTCCAAACTCCGATTTTCCAAAATGGCCAAAGCATAATTGATGGTATGATAGGTTTTTCCGGTGCCTGGAGGACCGTAGAGAATGAGGTTGAGTGGATAATGAATCGTTTTTTCCAAAGAATAGGGAACTTCTGGCTCGTGAACCAAATCCGATTGCTCTACCAAAGCGACGAGTTCTTTGTACTGGGCAGCAGTTGCTTTATAGTTGGTCCCTGATAGTCCACCGTAGAACTGGTCGAAAGATTTGTTGTGGGGCAGGGTATCTTTAGTAATGGGTTTGTGCCAAAGATTGTATTCTATTTTCAACTGAACGCGTAAGCCCGGTTCTGGAATCTGACGATAAAAATGGCGCTCCTCCTCACTGAGTAGCCATTCTCCCACTTCTGACTTTATTTCTGCCAATGCATAACAACCTGCTCGCTTTCCAGTTTGCCACAAAATCACCTTATCTCCCAAGCGAATTCTTTTTTTGTGTGTCCGTACTTGGAAAGTCTGTAGGGCTTCAACTTGCAGGGCTTCTGCCAGTCGAAAATTGGCGGGATTCACCTGAAATAACCAATAATTAAGCTCTTTTTTACTCGACATTGCTGTTTTTTGTATATTCCGTCCAATTACTGCTCAACATTAGAAAAAGAACTTTGATCTTTAAGGGTTCAAAAGAGAGTGCTTCAGAAAATCTCCCTGGAAAAGGGGCTGAAATACGAGTCAAAATCTAGTGTTTAGCATTCCGTTTCATTGGCTTAAAAATACATTTCTTCGGGTGAAAACGAAAATAGATTAAACTTGTCTCAAACTATTGACGAAAAAAATAGTTCTAATTAAAGTTATGGATACTTACTATGAAACGGGTAAAAAGGCCACTATTTTTCTCAAAAAAATCGACTAGCGTTTCTTATTATTAAGGCAGAACACATGATTTCAATTCAAGCTTTCGAACCTATCACAACAGAATTAGACAAACAATTTATTGCTTTCCTAGCCTTGGCCATTGGGCTCAGTATCGCGCTATGGTGGTACAATCGCAAAAAATTAGAATATCCCAAGCGCAAACAACAACAGATGATCACCTTAGTGGGCTTTTTCATCATCATGATTGCTCTTGGATCTGCTTTTTTTAGCTGGCTCACCACAAAAAAGATCAAAACCGTCAATATTAGCGAAGAGGCCATCATTACGCCTTACGGGACAGCAGAAATTGATAACATTCGAGAGGCTTATATTTACTTCGATAAGCAGAGCTCTCGTTTCTCTAACGAAATGGTATTGGATACCACCCGTTTTCTCATCATTGAAGAATACGGTAGAGCCAAAAAGACGCATGCCTTATCAGAAGACCATTACGACATCGATGAAATTAGAAAGATTTTATTGGAGAAAATAAAGGAACTAAAGGAGTGATCCTTACTTGAGGACGACCTTTTTCTTAATCATCCCAGTGAAAGAGCGAAGCTCAACCTGGTATTCCCCTGGATCGTATTCGCTAAAATCCAGTTCAAATATGGTATTGACAGGTAGATCTAAAACATCCTCATTGAACAGTACCGCTCCGTCCGCATTTTTTACGACAATGTCACTCAGGTTGAAACTCAATTTTTCAAAATCAACGTAGTACAGTTTGTTTTCGTCATCTACAAAGAAAGACCAATTATTGCCGCTTTCATTTAAAGTAACCAAATCGAGATCAACGGAATTGGAAACAGAAGCGGAAGATTGAGCAGAAAGGGAGAAAACAATGAAAAAGAAAAAGAGGAAGTAGGATAAACGCTGCATAATCAATTGAGTTTTATATAAGTAGAGACGTCAGTAAATGCGGTTTCTAAAATTAGTCAGAATCATCTCAATATAAAAATGAGGATGGCAATGCAC
>JBCCSR010000576.1:0-4485 GCA_039199865.1 Bacteroidota bacterium | reverse complement strand
CTGTTCCTACCCATAGATTCCCGCGGCTGTCACGCAAGGTAGATTTTACAGTTTCATTATTCAAAGCCCCCTCCAAGCCAGGATTCGGAAGGACAGCATTGAATTTATTCAAAGAAGGAGCAACCTTATCCAAGCTATTAGTCGTCGCCACCCACAGAATCTCTGAACGGTCTCTAAACACTTTGACGATATTGTCATACCCAACGCTTTTAGGATTGTTAAACTGGTGGCGATGATGAATGAACCGAATGGAATCCGGATCGTTGGGAGACAGATGAATCTCATTCAACCCACCCGCCCAAGTGCCCACCCACAGTCGTTCATTGCCCTCGATCAAATTGGAATTGATGTGATTGTAGCTCAGACTGTTCTGATGATCTGCCTTATACCGAAACCGTTGAAATTGCCAGGGTTCTTTTCCCTCATCCACTCGATAAAGACCATTGTAGGAACCAAACCAGATGGTTCCATCCTCCTGCTCGGCAAGCGCCCAGATTCTTTCGGTGTTCAAAGCGCGGTCTTGATTAAAAATCGGTTCGTATCGCTCAAACTGGAATGAACCATCATTGGCATAAGTGGACAACCCACTATTGGTTCCAATCCACAAGCGTCCTTTGCGATCTTCCAATACTTGCCAAATCGTAGAGCCGATGATAGAGTGTTGATTGTCTTCTTGGGGTAGAAATTGCAGAAGTTCTTCTTTCTCTGGGTCGAAATAAAATAATCCGTTGTAGGTTCCGTACCAGATTTTTCCGTAGCGGTCTTCTAAAATGTTGTGGACATAATTTTCTGATTCAAAATCATCTCCTTTTTCGTAAAGATACCGGACAAAACGATCCTCTCCGGGCAGATAACAATTGAGTCCCAATTTGGTCCCGACCCAGATTCGTCCCTTGCGATCTTCCAGAATGTACTTGATACCATTATTGCTCAGGCTACTGCTGTCTTCTCGATTGTGGTAAAATGCCCGAAATTCATTTCCATCGTAGCGATACAAACCATCTGTCGTTCCCAACCAGAGAAATCCGTGATGATCTTGCTCAAAGCAAAGGATGATGCCTTTGGGCATTCCATCGGCTTCGGTGAGATGATGAAAAGTTATATCCTGCCCGTACAACATTGAGGGCAACAAATAACAAAATGCAATTAGTGAACTAATTTTTTTAAATGACATATCCTGCTAGCAAATCTGTCGTCGTATTTCAGTGCTAGTGCTTCAATTGTTTGGGAGCTTGAATACCAGACTAGGTAAAGTTATTCCCTGTCAATTTAGTCATTTTTGTTTAAACCCTCCAACAGCAGAGTAGCAATTGTTTGGGCAAGACCATCGGGATATACCTCTCGATCGGGTCGATACCAGTGGTGCAACCATCGGACGGAGCTGAGCATAGAGTAAAGTACAATGGTGGCTTCCATATCTTTGAAGAGCCCCTGCTGAATGCCCAATTCGATTAGGGATTTAAAGCGTTCCTCGTAGTCGCGACGCAGTTTCAAAAAACTGGTCAAATGGGGTTCACTCAAATAGCGCCATTCATCATTAAATACCGTTACGGAAGTTAGATCTTCGGTAGCAATGCGAACATGCAGACGAATCAGTTGCTGAATTTTCTCCGTGATCGAATCCTCCGCTACTTCAATTGCCTTCATCCCGTCGACGAACTTTTGGGCGGTAGCAAAACAAATGTTTTGTAGAATCTCCTCTTTACTTTTCACGTGGTTATACAAACTAGACGCCTGTTTCAAGCCTACCCGATCTGCCAAATCTCGCATGGTAGATGCCGGATATCCCTTATCGCGAAAGAGCTGTACGGCCGCTTCATAAATACTTTGTTTGCGAGTCTTGGCCTCCTTGAGAGGAGCCACTGCTTGAATTTTATTGGTGGAATCTGGATTCGTCATAAGGCGAGATTAATGAGCAATAGGCCTTTGTTATTTTTCGTCGAAATCAACGACAATGCGCTCAGTTCGGGGATGTGCCTGACAAGTCAGGATAAATCCTGCTTCTACCTCCTCTGGCTCCAATGCATAATTGACATCCATTATTACTTCTCCTTCGGTTAGCTTAGCACGGCAGGTACAACAAACTCCGCCTTTACAGGCAAAAGGCAGATCTGCTCCTGATTTAAGAGCAGCATCTAAAATATTTTCGCCTCCATAATCCAGCAGCATGTCAAAGCGATCTCCGTCCAACTGAATGCTCACTTTACTTTGCACCGAAGGATCGAAATCTGGTTTGGCAACGACAGCTACTTTTTTAGGGGCGCCAGGGCTAGCGAACAATTCCATATGAATCTGCTTATTGTCCATCCCCAAGGACTGAAGGCCTTCTCGGATGGCCAACATCATGGGTTCTGGTCCACAGATAAAACATTCATCAACACTATTGATGTTAAAGAGCAAATTGGCAAATGATCGGACCTTTTCTGCAGTAATAAAGCCGTTAAATAGTTCGCTTTCCAGAGTTTCTTCGCTAAGTACATGATGCATAATGAAGCGATCCATATACTTGTTTTTCAGTGCCTCTAGCTGTTCCAGGAAAATGATGGAATCCGTTTTGCGATTGGCATAAAACAGAATAAAGCGACTTTCAGACTCTACCTCCAAAACTGTTTTTAAAATCGAGATAATGGGGGTAATCCCACTCCCTCCCGCAAAGCCTAGATAAGTCTTTTGCTGATCCACTTTGATCTCCGTATGAAAACGTCCCATGGGAGTCATTACCTCCAATTCATCTCCTACCTTCAAACGTTCATTTGCGTAAGTCGAAAAACGCCCCAAGTATACTTTTTTGATGGCGACACGCAACTCCTTTTCTAGGGGACTAACACATACGGAATAGGACCGACGAACCTCCTCCCCATCAATCATAGTTTTCATGGTCAGATATTGCCCTTGAATAAAGCTATAATCGTCAACTAAGGGTTCCGGTACTGAGAAAGCAATGGACACCGCGTCTTTGGTTTCTCTGCGGATATCTTTGACCTTGAGTGTATGAAATTTAGGCATATTTGGATCAACTAAAAATAATTACGAAAAACGAATGAGCGTTCGTTCGTAAAGATAAGAATAATTCTGTTCTAAAACCAAAAAAGTGTATTCCGCTCCTGCAGAATACACTTTTTAGCCCAAAAGTAGTGGAAGGTGATTAGAGACCGTTGACGAACTTAGTGAGTTTGCCTTTGAGATTTCCTGCCTTATTTTTGTGCCAAGTATTGCGTTTAGCCAATCGATCGATCATGCTAATTACCTTAGGTAGAAACTTCTGTGCTTCTGCCTTATCCTCAATTTCCCTCAACTTTTTGATCGCCGAGCGAGTCGATTTTTTGTAGTAACGGTTGTCTAGTCGCTTGACGGCATCCTGACGGATTCTTTTTTTAGCTGATTTATGATGAGCCATAAGAAATATCTTTAAAATACAATTAAATCTTATCTGCCTCTTTTACAAGGCGGGTGCAAAGTTAAGCCTTTTTATCATTAAAAAAAACAAAACTCCATAGAAAATGCTCCAATAATAAAAATGATAAAAGAAAATAAGGGATGAAACGCGAGATTTGAGCTTATCAGCTGGGGCTAGCGCGATTTACCACCAAAAAAAACGACCAAAAGATGAGAGATGTGACTAAAGAAATTGCCAAAGAGCTCCCCGACCTGACGGAAGGAATGGATATTATTGGCGATGTTTAGCTGCATTTCATCCATGGGAAACTCTGTTTCTTGATCTTCTTCCTCCAATTTTTTAAAGTTGTTTTGCTCCATATACAAATCGATTTTGGTAGTAGGTACTTTTATTGAGACGCTATTATAATCAAAAAGTCTCGCTTTTGTTTTCTGTAAACAAAAAGAAAACGCCAAGTCTGCTAATCATTGGACGTAGAAAGCCCGAAATAGTTCAAATGCAGCGATTATTATTGAACCAATAATCAAGTTTTCTTCCAGCTGATTTTTGGAGAATCCGGTAGCCATTCTTCTCGAAATTATCATTTGCGGGCATTTCGTTCTCAATTCAAGCATATTTTATAAAAATCTACGATATTTGCCTCGAATTATTAATTCCTTTTTTTGACATTAGTAACCAACTCACAAATTTTGCTGATTCGAAAGGACTTTCCTGTAAACTTCTTTGGGAATCTTACGTAAAAAGTAGCTAAAATTTGTCCGTGGGATCTAAGGTCTAGCGGTAAGTAAACTCCTAAACATCCGATCATTCATGAGTGATTATTCCTATGTATTCAATGCTCATCCTTCTTTCATAGAAAATATGTATGAGCAGTACCAAAAAGACCCCAACTCCGTAGAGGATGGGTGGCGTAGTTTTTTCCAAGGCTTTGAGTTTGCCCAAAATGGTAATGGACACAGCAATGGAACCCATACCTCGGCTAGCCCTGGCCTCAACAGTGCCAAAGAATTTGGCGTACAATCCATCATCCACGGATTTCGCAATCGTGGCCATTTGCTCTCGACGACCAATCCAATTCGAAAACGGCT
>JBCCSR010000575.1:0-4495 GCA_039199865.1 Bacteroidota bacterium | reverse complement strand
CAAAATACGCCTCTCCTTGCAAACTGACTTTTCGTTCTTTCTTATCAAAAACGCCTGGATAACGGATAGTGCTGTTCTCGTTGACCCAAATCTTGGTGCCATCGCCTAAAACCAATGCTTTGGTCTGTCCCTTGGCCAAGACAAACTGCTGCATTTGTACACTATCCATAAAGTAGTTGCGAAGTAAGAAGCCTGTAGTCACCAAAATAGCCAAGGCCGCCGCTACACCCCACCAATTTCTCCGCGGAGAGAGTTGATGACGAGGAGCTTGATGAGGAATAGAACTTTCTTCGGGCTCCTCTAGCGCTTTCATTTTGGCACTTAACTCCGTAAAATGCTCGTCGAGATTGATCTTCACATCTGGTCGTTGATACTGGGCGCTCAAATTCCAGGACCGCTCAACAGCCGCTGCCTGTAAACGATGGTCTTCAGAGGCTTCCAACCATTCGTCGAGCTCCGCCTGTTCGGAGGGACTCAATGCTCCCGACAGTTTTTTGTACAATAAAGCGATGTAAAGTTCTTCCTTCATAGAGACGGGTTTTTACTGATTTGACAAGTTGAAAAGCAAAAACACCTACGTATTTTCTTATTTTTTTGACTTTTTCTTTTATCCTCCTCCCAATAAGTACAAAAACAGCAACATACCTTCTGACAGGTAGGGTTTGACCGCATCTCGCAAAATACGTAGCGCTTTGGTCATTTGATTTTCTACTGTCTTTGGAGAAATCCCCAATTGTTCGGCAATCGCCTTGTGGGACAAACCTTCCAAACGGCAAAGGGTAAAAACGATGCGACACTTCTCTGGCAAGGCGTCAATTGTCTGCTGAATGATTTGCTGCAAATCACTGGCTTCCAAATTGAGGTCTGCGTGAGCGGGTATGGGATTTTCAGGCAATTGTGCCGGTTCCTGATATTGATGTTTTCTGGCTTTGAGTTGATTGAAGGTCCGATTGATCATGGCTCGATGCAAATAAGCCTTCAAAGAAGTTTTAATCAACAGTTTTTCCCGCTTTTTCCACAATTCTAGAAAAACTTCTTGCGCAACATCTTTTGCCAGATTGACATCGCCAGTAATATGGAGCACCGAGCGCAATAAACTTTCGTAATATCGATCAAACAACTGGCGGAACGCTTGTTGGTCGTGTTGCTGAATACGGTCGAGCAACTGTTGGTCGATATGAGCAATCTTGGTCATTCGATTGCAAATATACGCTAAAATCTTTTCTCTAATCCATTCCTAGGCCTTCCCACTCAGCTCAAAAACCGTAATCTCCGGCCACATTCCCACTCGCCCGGGAAAGGACAAAAATCCAAAACCGCGATTGACGTAGAGGTACTGCTCTTTTTCGCGGTACAATCCCATCCAACGAGGATAGCGATACTGGGCTGGACTCCATTTAAAACCCGGCATATTGATTCCAAATTGAAAGCCGTGGGTATGCCCACTTAGCGTTAGGGGAATATGGCGAGGGTGATCCAAAACCTTTTGATCCCAATGAGAGGGATCATGGGAAAGTAAGATACAAAAGTCCTGGTCCGTGACCCCGTCAAGTGCCTGGTCTAGGTCGCCTTCCTTGGGGAAAAAGCGCCCTGCACCCCAGTTTTCTACCCCCACAATCTGAATGCGATCTGTCCCTTTTTCAACGACGGCACTTTGGTTGTTCAACAATTGGAAACCCATTTGCACGAACTTTTCCTCAAAGGAAGCCCAATAGGCCGCCTTTTCCGATTCTGAGTTTCGAGGAACACCGTAGTAATCATGATTGCCCAATACGGAATATTTGCCCTGCTTTGCACGTAAAGCACCAAACAATTCGATAAAGGGATCTACTTCATCCTTATTCGAATTGACCATATCCCCAGTAAATAAGATCAAATCGGGAGATTGATCATTGACCAATTGGATGCCTCTTTCTACGGCGGCCTTGCTGTCCAAACTACCCGCATGAATATCTGAAATCTGTACAATTTTATATCCTTCAAAAGCAGGAGGTAGATCTTTAAAGGTCAACTTTACACGATTCAAAACGTAGCGGTATTTGCCCTTGGTGATGCCGTAAAGCATACTAAAAAAGGGGACAGCAGCAATGCCCGCTGTAGCTAAAGTCAGCAGTTTTCTTCTTTTGGGCAAGAAAGGCATCTTCTCTGCCCCTTGTTTTGGGGCCCACAGGCCCCGCACCAATCGACCGCTTCCGTACAGCAAACGAAAGAGATCCTGGAAAAGTAACAAAGCAGTAAACACCAGTTTACCCACCAAAGCCGTGAGAAAAATCCCTAAAAAGATATTGCCTTCGCTGCTGCTGAAAAAATGGCCACTAAACAAGATTACATAAACCCGATAAAAACAATAATACACAAAAGCGCTGAAGACCACATACAACAACTGGAATCCTCTCAGATAGCGTCTGGGTACCAAAGCAAGTAGACCAGCGTAGGTATAAATGTCACAGATTACATAGAGGGCCAAAATGAAATGGACAAAATTCACTCTCGATCGCATGGTATTATTTTAAAAGCTGATCTAAATGGAGTTATCCTTGATGAGCTTAACTCCGATAGCGGTCAAACCACGCCAGGATGGCCGCTACTTTGGCAATCAAATTGCTAGGACGGGCAGCGATACCGTGAGAAGCTCCGGGGATACGAACCAAAGAGCAATCCACCTTTCGCAACTTCAAGGCTGCGTAATATTGTTCGGATTCTGGCATGGGCGTTCGAAAATCCTCTTCTCCCGTCAACAACATGGTTGGCGTTTTGACATTAGCGACCAAAGAAATTGGAGATCGTTTCATGTAAGCTTCGGGGTTTTCCCAAGGCATCTCGGAAAACCAGTATTGGGTCGCATAGGCCGGCATATCCGAATACAAGGCCCAGCTATACCAATTGATCACTGGCTTGGCTACCACCGCCGCCCGAAAGCGATCGGTTTTGCCAATGATCCAGGAAGTCAGTACGCCACCGCCAGATCCTCCTGTCACATACAGGTGTTGCTCGTCAATGTATCCTTTTTGAATCACTGCATCTACGCCCGAAATCAAATCGTCATAATCCTGACTAGGATAGTTTTTGTCAATCATATTGCCGAAGGCTTCTCCGTAGGAAGTGCTCCCCCGTGGATTGGTATACAACACAACATAACCCGCTGCGGCAAAGAGCTGAACCTCGGCGCTGAATACCGATCCATAGCTGGCAAAAGGGCCACCATGGATTTCCAGAATCAATGGATATTTTTTAGCTGGATCAAATCGGGGTGGCTTGACAATCCATCCCTGAATTTTTTGTTGATCGTAACTGGATTTGTACCAGATTTCCTCCACCGTTCCCAGTTGTTTGTAACTAAACAAATCGTCATTCACTCGGGTAATTCGACGGTTTTTACCCACCTGACCAATGCCACGGTCTGCCGGATGCTGGGTACCTCCAAAGGTAAATGCATAACTTCCATTTTTAGCAACAGAAAAAGTAGCGGCAGTATAGGGTCGACCCAAGGACAGGCCACCCAGTTGATCGGACAAATCGGTCACCTCTCCGGCCAAATCCATTTTAGCCAATTTGGTTTTTCCTTCATCATCGTATTGAAAAAACAGAGCCTCTCCACTAGCATCCCAGTGAATATTAGCCACGTCCCGATCAAAATTACCGGAAATCAATTGTGGATTGGAACCATCGATATTGGCCACGTATAATCGTTCTACCTGATAACCTTTTTTCTGATCATCAAACCCGGTGTAGGCCATCTTGGTCCGATCCGGTGAAAGGGCCAAATTGCTATCAGGACCTTTTCGACTCGTGAGGGTTTTCATTCCTCCATTGATGATATTGACTTGATAAATTTCACTATTTACGGGATCGTAATCTGCGTCCTCGGCAAGGTTAGCAGAAAAATAGAGATGCCTACGATCTTTTGACCAAGTGGGTGTTCCATGATCATTCTCCCCCTTGGTCACCTGGCGAGGCGTCCCTCCAGCAACGGGCAAGACAAACAACTGGCGATACCCACTTTCATTATAGCCTGCTCCATCTGAGCGATAATTCAAGCGATCAATGTATCGGGGAGGACTGTTCCATACTGCTCCTTCTGGCTGATCTGGCATATTGATGATCGACTCGTTTTCCATGGGCACAAACATGTTGAAAGCCAACATTTGATCGTCATCCGACCAAGCTACCGCTCCTGGAGAACGGACCACGTTGGTAAGGGCTGCTTCGCTGTGATCATCCATCCAATGCAAATACAATTGAACTTTTCCACTCCGATTGGATTTGTAGACAATTTTTTGACCGTCATTAGACCACAGCGGGGCAAAGTCTTTTTGATTGCCCGTCGTGAGCGGACGGTTTTGACTGCCATCAGAATTGACCATCCAAAGATTAGACAAGTTTTGATCGGTCATCACATCTTTGAAATTTCGGACATAAATCACTCGCTGTCCATCCGGGGAAATCTGTGGATCAGAGACGTACTCTAAATTGAAGATATCTAGCAACTCTAATT
>JBCCSR010000574.1:0-4501 GCA_039199865.1 Bacteroidota bacterium | reverse complement strand
CAAGTACTGGGCATTAACAGTATTGTTCAAAAACATCCGGTAAATGGACACCCTCACATCATCCCACTATCTGATAATCACTCAAAAAAAAATGAAATTAACCAAGCATCTCTAAAAGTATATTTAAATAATACCAATGACAACTAGAAAGCAGCAATTAAAAAAACGCATCACTCAATTAAAAGAAGCAGAACCCAAACTGCGCCAACGTGATTTGGCACATCGCGCTGGCATTAGTGAAGCAGAACTCCTTTCGCTCAATCTCGATGGCCATTGTACGCAATTGGTTGGTGATTGGAAAAACTTACTGGAAACTTTGAGAAAAATGGGCTACGTTATGGCCCTCACTAGAAACGAACATGCCGTTCACGAACGCAAAGGCGTCTATGACAATATCAAATTCTATGGAGGCGCTCACAATATGGGCGTGGCCGTCAATCCCGATATTGATCTACGCTTTTTCATGAATGAGTGGAAATATGGATTTGCCGTAAAAATGCCCAGAGGAAATACAACGCTCCATTCTTTTCAGTTTTTTAATGCCCGTGGAGAGGCCGTACACAAAATCTTTTCTACCCCAAAATCAGACATTGAGGTCTACGAAAAAATAAGTTTTTTATTTAGATCTCCCAAGCAATCATTAATCACCGATGTTGATATCAGCCCCACTGTAACGAAAAAGGAAAAGGCGGATAAGGACATTGATGTCAAAGGCTTTCAAGAAGCCTGGGCCAGTCTTGAAGACACCCATGACTTCTTTGGAATGCTCAAAAAATATGAAGTTTCCAGAACGCAAGGTTTTCGCCTTGCTCCTGCTGGTTATACCCAGCAGATCGATAATGAAGCTGTCGTTCGCACCCTCAGTCTAGCTGCCGAAAAAAAGGTATCAATCATGTGTTTTCTTCACAGTAAGGGCTGCATTCAAATTCATACGGGACCAGTCAAAAATCTCAAGTTCTTTGGCGATTGGTACAACGTTATGGATCCCAAGTTCAACTTGCACTTGAAAATGTCTAGCATCGCACAAACTTGGGTGGTCAAAAAACCAACGACAGATGGCATTGTTACCAGCTTGGAACTATTTGACGCTAACGGAGAACTCATTACTTATTTCTTTGGTGCTCGCAAACCTGGAAAGCCAGAACTGGAAGACTGGAGAGCGGTCATCAAAGAGGTACAAGCATACACTAAAGTGACTCGGTAAATAAATCATACCATAGCTTTCAAAGGATTGCTGTGGACGAGGGAAATAAACGACTCTTTTCTCTCCGATGAATACAGAGCAATGAAACTAAGATTAGCTAAAAAGTTTGTCGACAAAATAGATGAATTTGAATTTGCTATTCGACCAACAGACATGAAATGAGAAAACAGAACTAGATAAAATCGAACCACTTTGAGCAAAACAAATGGTATTCTATTCATTCTCTTAAATCTCTATTTTAATGTACAAATACAGTGTTTTAGCAAAACGTAAACAGGGCATTATCCGATGGTGCCACGATTGTAAAACTTACAATTTGGCCTACCACAATATTTGCCTCAATTTTAACGCCACTGGTTTCGAAAAATTCAAAGAAAGCATGGAAGCCTGTTACGAGGAAAACATCAAAAGAACCAACCGTCGAAACTGTAAAGACATCTTCATTGAGACCAGTCTCGAAGGTTTGCAGTTGTTGTTTTCCACCAATGAAATTGGAGAGTTGCTATCCATGTTGCAAGAAGCGAGCCTAGCGGCCTATCTTCCAGAAAACTCAGATCATAGCAATCGTTAACATTAACTACAAGGAAATGAAAAAATCTACCTTTCTCAATCTTTTGTTTTTGCTCCTCCCACTGTTTGGCTTTAGCCAAAATGAATACGATACTCCGAGTGAGGTAGATAGCTCATTGTGGGAAATTGACATTGAAGATATCGTTGTCACCGCTCAATACGCACCAACTGATCGAAAGAATGCACTGCAAAATATTCGGGTCATCACCAAAGAAACCATTGCTGCTCAAGGGGCTACCAACTTGGAACAACTCCTGCAACAAGATGCCAATATTCGGATCCAGCAAGATTTAATTTTGGGAAGCAGTCTTCGACTTTTGGGAGTAGGTGGTGAAAATATAAAAATCATGATTGATGGTGTCCCCGTAATTGGACGGTTAAACGGAAATATCGACCTCAGCCAAATCAATTTGAACAACATTGAAAGAGTAGAGATTGTAGAAGGGCCCATGTCCGTAGCTTATGGTACCGATGCGCTAGGAGGCGTCATTAATTTGATCACCAAAAAGTCAATGATTCAACCTCATTTACTGACCATCAATCGACAACTAGAAACTCGTGGGGAGCAGGTCACCAATGTAAATATGGGCATTGGTGTCAGCGAAAATATACTGGTCCAAGTTACTGCGGGACGAGATGAATTTGACGGCTTTGATACCGATACGCTGCGCTCTTCCATTTGGAATCCCAAAAAACAATGGTACACGGAAGGCAGTGTTCGCTGGAACTTTGCCCAAGATCATTACATCCGTTATGCCTTTTCTTATTTCGATGAAGAAGTCACCAATCTTGGTATTCTACGACGTCCAATTTTTCAACCCTACGCCTTCGACGATGTGTATTTGACCAAACGATTTGACCACAGGTTAAGCCACGAAGGCACTATCGCCAAGAACTTTTACTTGCAAAATACTTTAGCGTATAATGACTATAACCGGGAATCCAATACCTCTCGCATTGACTTCGATACTGATAAAATCAGTCCACTGAGTAGCGATACCACCGCATTTGATGCCTGGATGATGCGCTCCGTTTTCGCCAGTAAATTTGCCAACTTCCCCCTCAACTTTCAGGTTGGAGTCGATCTCCGCTACGAAAAGGGACAGGGAGAACGCATCCTGGATGTAGAGTCTGACCAACCGGGTCGAAGTAGCATTGGAGACTATGCCGTTTTTGGGCAACTGCGCTACCAAGTTTTCCCTGCTCTGACCTTGGAAGGAGGATTGAGAGTGGCCAAAAATGCTCGGTATGATGCTCCACTCATTCCCGCTTTCAATCTAAAATACCAGGTTGTAAAGCCCCTGACGTTTAGAGCTTCTTACGCTCGTGGTTTCCGAAGTCCAAGTCTAAAAGAACTATTCCTCAACTTTATTGACATCAACCATTTCATTATTGGTAATCCCAATCTTCAAGCAGAGACTTCTGATAATTTTCAGGCCAATCTTGAATTCCAGCAAAAGATGCGCGCACACGATTTCCAAATCAACGCGAATTTCTTTTACAACAATATCAACGACCGGATTCAACTTTTTCCCTTCCTAGAAGAAGATGGAAAATTGATCCCCGTGTCCCCTGAACAATCTGCGGAATATGCTTATTTCAACATGGCCAATTCCAAAATCAGAGGCGTTAATTTAGGATTGAAATACCAATGGAAATTTTTGGGCTTTGAATCCAATCTCTCAAGAGTATACACCTTCAACCCCATTAGTGAGGAATTTCCGGAGGTTGAAGCCTACACTCCAGCAACAGAATATAGTCTGAAGGGAAGCATTAGCATTCCCCCTTCCAAGACTCAATTTTCTATTTTCTATCGAGGCAATGACCAATTCATTAGTTTTTATCCAACAATAGTGGATGGAGAAGAACAGAGTCGACAGCGTACCGTTCCCGGTTTTACCGTTGTTGATTGTACAATTGGTCAATCCTTTTGGAATAAGCGAATTCAGTTGACTACTGGTATCCGAAATCTTCTCGATACCCAACAAGTCAATGTCATTGGCGGCGGTGGTGGAACCCACTCCTCAGGTAATTCTCGGGCGATTAGTCCCGGAAGAAGTTATTTTATCAATATTTCTCTTCAACTTGGTGAATAACAAAAATGGATTAGCTTTTCTCCATAAATTTCATACATACGTAATATAGATAGTAGAGGCGCACTCCCAGTGAGTGTGCCTTTCATTTTTTTACGGGCATCTATTTCTCACTATTCCACTTATTTCAATGTCTCCCCTTCCCTACTCCTACTGTACATCAATTCTGTTGATATAATAGCGGTAAGCCAATTTTTCCATTTGAATTTTGATGAATAAATCAATGCGTTTCAGACGTCCATTGATGTACTTTTCCTGTCGTTTATTGACCAGAAAAACAGAGCTCTCACCAAATCGAAACTTTTCATTTTCTCCTTCCAACAATCGTCGATAGCCCTCTACACTTTGTTCTTGTAAAGCAAGTTGTGCTTGCAGAATGTCCTGCTGACGTAGACTGTTCTCAATTTTGTTTTGCAACTCATTTCTTTTATTGTTGATATCCAATTGGTTTTCTGCCATTTTGATTTCTACTTTCTGAATGTCTGCTCTCTCCTTCCGCATCAAAATGGGCATAGAAAAATTGACGCCCCACTTCTGATCGGACAAGGCATAGTCTGGTACCAAACTCGTTTCTGAGGTGGCAATGAGGGGATTGAATTTGATTTTCAATTTGGGTTTTAATTTCTCTCGCTTG
>JBCCSR010000573.1:0-4503 GCA_039199865.1 Bacteroidota bacterium | reverse complement strand
TCCGGCCATCTCTAGTCCTGAAAAACATTTTGGCTATGCGCTAGGTGCGGAGTACACAGTCTATGCACACGTTGTAGATTACATCAAGACTTTAGCTGCTCAATCGGATAGGGTATCGATCAACCAATACGGAACAACTTACGAAGGCCGACCGTTGTACAATTTGGTGATTAGCTCCGCAGAAAATAGCAAGCGATTGGATCAGTTGCAGGAAGACAATTTGCGCTTGGTCAACTCGGCATCGCTTTCAGCTCAGAAGGCCGAGCAATTGATGGAAACACTTCCCGTTTTCACCTCGATCAGTTACAATATTCATGGCAATGAGGCTTCACCAACTCCGGCTGCATTACAAGTAGCTTATTGTTTGGCTGCGGCAACGGATGCCTTTACTCAGGAATTACTGGACCAAACGGTCGTTATTTTGTACATCTGTATCAATCCCGATGGCAGAGACCGTTACATCCATTGGTACAAATCTGTTCAGCGCAACGTATTAGGTTTCGAACCCCGCGATTTAGAACATTATGCTCCCTGGCCCAATGGGCGTACCAATCATTACTGGTTCGATTTGAATCGCGATTGGATCTGGGGTATTCATCCAGAGTCTCGTGGTCACACGGCCGTCTATCAGCGTTGGATGCCTCAAGTCCACGTCGACTACCACGAGCAGGGTTACAATAGCAATTATTTTACGGCTCCAGGGACTACTCCTCGTAACCTTTTACTTCCGGAAGGTTACGAAGCTTTATCCGATACCTTTGGTCGAGCCAATATTGCTGCTTTTGATCAAAATAAAATCTCCTATGCTACTCGTGAGGCCTTTGATTTCTTTTATCCCGGATACGGTTCTAGCTACCCTAGTGTGATGGGGGCGATAGGGATGTTGACCGAGCAGGGAGGCATTGCCGGTGGACGAGCAGTTGAAACCAATGATGGATTTGTACTTACGCTTCGCCAACGTATTTTTGATCACTATACGACCTCACTCGCGACCATTCGGAAGGCGGTAGAACGTCGGCAAATGCTGCGTCGGTATGCTTATGAGGCGTATCAGCCTAAAAATAGCAAATCTATTGTTAAGGCCTATTTGTTTCCTCCCCAAGCAGGGACTTATCTGACAGATGTTTTAAGGATGTTGCAACGACAAGGGGTAGAGATTCGACAAACTTCGGATGACTTTAGTAGCAAAGGGAAGATTAAAGATTTTCGGACGGGCAAGCTCATCAACAATTTGTCTGTTCCCAAAGGAACATTTATCGTCTCCACTAATCAACCACGACATTTGTTTATCAATAGTGTGTTGCAAAGAAATTTGGCCATTGAAGATTCCGTGATGTACGACATGTCCTCCTGGGCTGCTCCTTTGGCCTATAATCTCGATGCTTACTATACAGAACAAAGTTGGTCGGTAAATAGCGAGGTACTAACTACAATTCCCTCGATTCCTTCTGGTGTCATTCATGCGGAGGCAAAATACGCCTACGTCATTGACTGGAAACAGCGGCATGCGCCCAAAGCTTTAGCGATGATTTGGAAAAAGGGATATCGGGTGCGTTCTACGCGCAAAACTTTTAGTAATGGTCAACAAGACTTTTCTGAGGGTAGCCTAGTTGTATTGTTGGGGAGAAATCGAGACAAGTTGGATCAGGTGAAAAAGGATATGGAAGAGATTGCAAAAGTAGCCAGAGTTGAGATTTACGGAATGGATACTGGACGGATGATGAAGGGGATTGATTTGTCTTCGCGAGATGCCCGTCCGGTGAAGCAACCCAGAGTGGCTTTACTGGTAGAACCTCCTTTCTCCAGTTATACTTGCGGACAAATCTATTTTCTTTTTGATCAGGAAACCCAACTTCCCGTCGAGCGTGTACGGACTTCGATTTTAAAACAAACTGCAATGCCCAAATTTGGTGCTCGTTATGGCTATGCTGATCTCAATGATTATGATGTGCTCATTTTATCGGGTGGAGGAGAACATTTGGGGAAACTTTTCAATAAACAATCCCTCAAAGCCCTCCAAAACTGGGTAAGTGCGGGGGGCATTTTGGTTGCAACAGAATCCGCAGCTCCCTTTTTTACCCAACAAAAGTCAAAAATGACAAAGGTCAAATTGTTGGACATTAAAAAGGACAGTAGCGACCGAGCGGCTTACATCAAGTTTGAAGATCGGAGAGATTATTTTGGCAAGAAGCGTATTCCTGGTGCTGCTTTGAATGCCCAGATTGATACCAGTCATCCCTTAGCTTTTGGGATGAAAGATCAATTGTACAGTTTGAAATTTGGTCATCAAGCCTTTCAGGCCTCTCCCGAATTTGAAACGGTTGGTTATTACGAAAAAGAGGTGTCGCAATTGCTGGCGGCTGGCTACGCTTCGGAGGAAAACTTAGAGCATTTGGCCGGAAAAAGTTTTGCTGGAGTCATGCCGATGGGGGCGGGAAAAGTCGTCTTCCTTTTGGACAATACCCAATACCGAATGTTTTGGCGTGGTCCTTCGCGCATGATGCAGAATGCAGTGATGTTATTGAAAGGAATGTAAGTTCCCGTTTTGCTGAGAGCGGAGGAAAGGGGGATAGGGTGCTTTTTTTGTTATTGGAGGATTGAAGGAAACTTATAGGTGATCAGTACGTGTTTATTTACTGAATTTATTTGCCGTCTTACAGTACTTGCTTTTGAATAATGTAAAGGCATAAATAAAAATATACAATGTTGAAAAGTAAAGTGTGATTTACAATGTTACTCAATATTGAGTACAACGTTAATACCTGATATCAAAGGTGTTTCAAAGCAATCGATTGCCGTTTTTTTGACGAGTTCAATCAAATCCAGATAAGTATCTTTTTGTGTTATTTTGTACTCTATTTTGAAATGCTTACTGAAATGATCATTATTGAGTTGCCACCCCAATTCACTCATTCTTGTTATCTGATCGGAGCTTAGCCAGTTCTTTTTCTCTAGATAAGCATTACTTACAGCAAGGCATATAATTGTGTCACTATCTTTTTGTGATGCAAATTGGATAAAGAAATTACGGTCTTTATTTAGGTATAAAATAAGAAAGTTATTGTCACTGCCTTCGGTTGTAAGTCTATTTAGGAGCGACGGTATTTTTTCAATAGATTCTAGGGGGAAAGTTTGCTTTGTTCGGGTATGTTTTGCGGTGCGTTTGCGGCGAGAGCTTGAGGGATCTTCAGGGATACCCATTAAAAAATTTAATTGCTTTCTTAAAGCCTTTTTTGTGCTTTGTAACTCTTCTGTTCGCTCTGGAGAGAGAATTAATTGTTGTTCTACTAAGTCAATCTTGGCTTGCAACTCTTTAACAAAGTGTAATTTATCCATCAAGTGTATTGTTTTTAACGGGAGCAGTAACAGTATAGTGACTGCCCCCTTATCATTAGCGTTTATATATCGTTATCTTAGTCGTAGTAGTGTACACATGTACCATTCCACGCGACTTGAAATTGATTTAAATTTCCACTTATATTTCCGGCACAAGGTACAAAATTAACAGTAGGTTGACCACCAAATTGGCCCTTTAACATGGTCGTGAGATAATATTTAAATGTTTCTTTCAAATTTATGCTCTGATCAGCATTGAATTCAAAAAACGTAAATTCTCTGGCTTTATCAAATGAAAAAGCAAGTTTTTCTCTTGCATCTTCCTTAGACATGAAACCACCTGTTGACCAAAATCTGGTATGTGTAATACACATAGCCGGGATCTGATAGTCTCCATATGTTATATTATCACTTAGATAGGAATGCATTGTGTCATCAACCTGCGTTGTATATGAACTTTGAATCCGGACAGGTTCAAAAGTCTCAGGGCATGTCTCCCATAAATGATAAACGCCGTTTTCTCCTAGAAAAAAGAGAGGCCATTCACTGCCTGCTTCCTCACTGCCTATTTTTTCTTTTATGCAGTCCAAATCTCCACAACATGAATTTGCACCGGAAGCCTTCCATAGACCTAGAGGAATCCCGTATTCCAATCTGACAGATTCAGAGGACTGAAAATATTCTTCTTCATCTACCGGAGGCTCTTCAGTGAATGAATCCAAATCTTTGGTGCGAACACAACCATGATCACCGTTGATGATTTCGTTGAATAATTCTGGATTTTCCTCCTTAAACTGTCCCCAATAATGATACGGAGAATCGTATTCCTCCCAAGAAAAGTAAACCGTTGCCGATGTTTGTTGAATGTCCGTGAGGCAAGTCTCAACATAATCATTCCATTTACTGCATAAGTCCACATCTCCGGTAAACGTAGAATTTGAGTTTCCTCCCGAGTTTGGATCTATATCGAATACATCATTCAAGGCAAAGCAATCTTGCAATTCCTTTACATCTTCCCAATACACAGGAACATAAGGATTGGAATTTGAGCCACCTCCATTCGTGCCATTTGATGCTCCTATATCAAAATCAGGGTATAACTCCCAGCACCAAACCCATACTAAAACAGTCTCCATATACCAATTAAACGCCCCTCCTTTTCCTCTT
>JBCCSR010000572.1:0-4515 GCA_039199865.1 Bacteroidota bacterium | reverse complement strand
GAGAATTTTACCCTTTCTAGCTTTTTTCTTAGTCTTAACGGTAGCTTGCAAATCCACGCAAAAGGCGCAGCAAGTGCTCGACCCCTACATGACTTTTGAGCAAAAATTTGTTGATTTGGGGACGGTAAAGGTAGGAGAGACCCCCGGTTACGTGTATAAATTTACCAATACGGGCAAAGAGGACATTACCATTGAATTGGTTTCAGGATGTGAGTGTACGGATTTGGAGTGGCCAGAAGGAAAGACCTTTAAGCCTGGAGAGGGGGGAGAAATTAAGATCACCTTTAGGAGTGATAAGGAAGAGGATCGAGGAATACTAAAGAAAACCATCGATATTCTCCTCTTTAATGAAGATCCCAAGACGGGCTATCAAATCATTAAAGAAATCAAATACCAACTGAATCTAGTCGACTAAAACTTAGCGGCGGCGTTTTTTTAACTCCTCCAGTAAATCCAGATCTTGTTCGTTTTTCATCAGTGCGCCTAAATGTGGGGGACTCACCTGATTGAGGTCAATGTCTTCCAAGTCTCCTGCTTGGATCTTTTCCATCAACAAGAGTTTAAGCCAATCAATGAGCTCGCTGGTAGAAGGTTTCTTTTTGATGCCTCTTATCTCCCGAAGCCCATAAAAGAGACGCATTGCTTCGTTGATCAGGTCCTGTTGTAAATTGGGAAAGTGAACGTCGACAATGCTTTGCATGGTTGCTTTCTCAGGAAAACGAATATAGTGGAACAGACAACGGCGTAGAAAAGCATCGGGCAATTCTTTCTCATTATTGGAAGTAATGATCACGATTGGGCGATGCACAGCCTTGATGGTTTTTTGCAATTCATAAACGTAGAATTCCATCTTATCCAATTCGAGTAAGAGGTCATTGGGAAACTCAATGTCCGCCTTGTCAATCTCATCAATGAGCAATACGATGGATTGATCGGTTTGAAAAGCTTCCCATAATTTTCCTTTCTTGATGTAATGCTCAATATTTTCCACATCTTTGTTGCCCAATTGAGAATCTCGTAGTCGGGATACGGCATCGTATTCATATAAGCCCTGCTGAGCGGTAGTCGTAGATTTGACGTGCCAAGTAATGATGGATTTTCCTAGTGCCTCGGCAATTTCGTGGGCCAATAAAGTTTTCCCTGTTCCTGGTTCTCCTTTGACGATCAGTGGTTTTTGCAGATGAATGGCTGCATTTACCGCAATTTGTAATTCTGGAGTGGCAACATATCTTTCGGTCCCTTTAAATTTCATAGGCGCATGACTTTTTAGCATAAATAAGTTGAAGTTGCAAAATTAAAATAAAGATGGAGGAAATTTCAATTTATCATTCGATTCTTCGATCGGCTTTAGCATTGGGGTGGGTACAATGGTTGGCTTTTATTTTTAGTTTGATTTATGTTTTTTTGGCTGCTAGGGAAAGTATTTGGTGTTGGTTCTTTGGTTTGATAGGAGTTCTCCTGGCAGCAAAAGTGTATGTCGATTATCGTTTGTACTCTGAGGCCTTATTGCAAATCTATTATGCGCTAATTTCTCTTTATGGTTGGTGGGCCTGGATCAATAGCCGACGACCCAAGTCAGAAGTAGAAGATCCTCTAAAGTCGTCTATCTTGGATGAGGGCAAATGGGAGGAGATGGCACCTGATTTAGAAGATGGACTTTCTATCGGGGTTTGGACCAAAGAGCAACACATACGCGCCTTCCTACTGGGTACTGCTTTGGGTTTGGTCTGGGGGTATTTTTGGAGCCATTTTGGAGCTGCTATGCCCTACATTGATGCCTGTATCACCTCTTTTTCGGTGATTGCTACTTACATGGTGGCCAGGAAAATATTGGAGAATTGGTTGTATTGGATTGCAATTGATTTCGTTTGCATTTTTGTGTATCTAGATCGAGGCATGTATCTTTTTGCCATTCTATTTTTAGTGTACTGTATTGTTGCAGTTTTTGGGTACTTCAATTGGAAGCGAGAGATGATGGAGGGATAAAAAAGAACCCCAATAGTTACAAGAACTATCAGGGCTCTGACATCCACTCTCTCATATAAAAAAAATCTTTTGCCTAGCAGTACACTACTTCAGTTGATAGCGTTCGCAGGCTAATATATTCTTCGATATTGAATACTATTTTAGCAAATATAGCTAAGTATACCAAACTTATTTTAATGGCGACAGATTAAGAAAGGGATGTAAGACCAAATCAGTCACTAGTAATAATAAGTCGATTTTACTTATTTTACCAGTAATACTATAATTTAACCTAGCCATTTTAATTGACTCTCAAAGAATCTGATGACCTATTTCAGATTCTGTATAATCACAAACATTTTGCACTTGTATCAACTTTCAAACTAAGAGAAGGTAGATGAATGCAAATCTAGAGTGCAATTTGGGATAAAAATATGAAAAAATCCTGTTAATCACTCACAAATATTGTAGAGATTTTAAATTTATTTTTTCATATGACTTATCTAAAATATAAAGAGGGATATTTTTTCTACTTTGAAAGCAGAAATATTAAACCCTATCCTCCAGCAAAATGTTTCGGATTGGCAAGAAAAATTAATTTTTAATCCTTCGTTTTTTCGGTAAAGGTTGTGTATCAACTCCGTACAAAGTCGAAAATTTATTGAGATTTGGTCTGAATTTTGGTGGTACAGCGAGCAATTGCTACATAAATTTAATTGTAAAATATCGGCATTAAAGCATTTGCAGAACAGGATGGAAAATGAACCAATTGCTTGTAACTGTTTAGATTAAGTCTAAATAGTAAAATAGGTCGAAATTACCAAATTGCCTGTGTGTTTTCCATCAAAGTCTTTTGTATCTTTGCCACGATTTTTGTAGTATAATTGGATTTACTAAAAACTTTATATTTTGAGAAACGGAACAAGTAAATTCGTACTTCTTGCGTACTTATTATTGCTCACCTTCACTGCATCAGCTCAATCTTCGAATGACGGTTCTAGCTATTTCTATCTGGCGATGCTAGGGATTGTAGGTTTCCTTGCAATGGGAGTCATTCTACTGCTTTCAGACAATCTACTTCGCATCAAGGCCAAAGAGATGGGGGTAGACGGAGAAGGAAGAAACTTTTCTCTTTTTCCATCATTCAGCGAGTTATTTCAAACTGCTCCTCCAAAGTACACCAAAGGGGCAAATGTCACTCATTTGAAGAAAGGCTATGACATCCATTTAGAGGGTGCAGCGGAAAGTATTATTGACGAGAGTGTGGCAGTAGCCACTTTCGCTGTAAAGCCAGGTAATTTTGTGGGGATGTCGCCCATTCCCAAGATCGTAGCTGGGGAAGGTACTGAGGTCAAAGCTGGTGACGTTTTGTTTTTCGATAAGAAACGACCAGAAATTAAATATGTAGCTCCTGTAAGTGGAGAAGTGTTGAAAGTCAACCGTGGGGCAAAGCGTTCAATTGCAGAGGTGGTTATTTTGGCTGATAAGGAAGTAGAATATCGCGAGTTGCCAGAGTTCGATCTCGACGCTTGTAGTCGCCAGGAATTGGTTGACTATTTGCTCGATAGTGGTGCATGGACGATGATTCGTCAAAGACCCTATGACATCATTGCGGATCCAGTCGATGTCCCCAAAGCTATATTCGTTTCTACCTTTGATACGGCACCCCTCGCACCAGACCTCAATGTCGTCGTAGAGGGGCGAGGAGAAGCTTTCCAACGAGGATTGGATGCATTGAAAAAACTTACGCCAGGCAAAGTACATCTTGGCTTGGATGCAGGTAGCGAGGAATCTCCCTCAACTGTTTTCACAGAAGCTCAAGGAGTAGAACTCAACTGGTTCAATGGGCCACATCCCGCTGGAAATGTCGGTGTACAGATTCATCATATCGATCCAATTGCCGCTACCGAAAAAGTATGGGTATTGGGCGTTCAAGAGGTCATTACCATAGGTGCCATTTTCTCCGAAGGACGATTCAACGCGGAGCGTGTGGTCGCACTGACGGGAGCTGAGTTGAAAGAACCGAGATACGTGGCCACTTTCCTAGGAGCCAATATCGAAAACTTCGTGAAGGACGGCTTGGTTCAAGACCATGTCCGTTACGTTTCTGGTGATGTGCTCTCTGGATCACAAATTTCCAGCGATGGTTTCCTCAACTACTATGACGATCAAATTACTGTTTTGGAGGAAGGAGATACTTACGAACTATTTGGTTGGTTGCTGCCGCTATCGCCCCGACCAAGTGTTTCCAAGACTTTCCCCAATGGATTATTTGATATGAAGTTTCGGGCCAATACCAATACACACGGTGAGAAGCGCGCCTTCGTCGTCACTGGTCAATATGAAAGTATGTTGCCAATGGATATTTATCCGCAGCACCTGATCAAGTCCATTCTAGTTAACGACTTCGAACGCATGGAGGGACTGGGCATTTACGAGTTGAGCGAAGAGGATTTGGCTTTGTGTGAATTTGCCTGTACTTCCAAGCAGCCCCTCCAAAAGATCCTCCGAGAAGGATTGGAGATGATGCGGGATCAAGGATAAAAAATT
>JBCCSR010000571.1:0-4518 GCA_039199865.1 Bacteroidota bacterium | reverse complement strand
GTCCAATCCGCTCCGATTCATTGAGGGAGTTAAAAATGGTGTTGACCCACTCTTCCCGTTCTGCATCGGCATTGGCTTGAAGGGCAGACCGAGGGACTGGACTTTTGGCACTCGTGGAAATTAGTGCGATCAATAAAAGGCTTAAAAATCTATACTTCACATCGTAGGTGTTAGCGGCTCAAAAATGTTGTTTTTCTGCTTATTGCAGCGCATCATTTGATCTTAGGATCGAGTTGTTGGGCGCTCTGTTTGTACTGAATAGCTTTGGCTTCGTTGCCGACGTATTGGTAGGCCGTACTCAAATTGAGATGTGCCTGGGCATTTTTGGGTTGGAGGTCGACACATTTCTGAAAATATTCGATGGCTTTGTTGTGTTGTCCTTGCACTCCAGAAGCTACGCCAAGTAAGCGAAGAATTTCATATTCTTCTCCCCTTATCTCATACGCTTTTTGGAGGTAATTTGTTGCTTTAGCCATCTCTCCTTTTTCCCCATAATACTTGCCCGCATCCCGATAAGTAATGCCTAGATTGCCATATGCGTTTTTATCATTGGAATCAAAATCCAATACTTTTTGGTAGAATTTGATGGATTCCTCGTAGCGTTGGAGATAGTTGTAACAATTGCCCAGGAGCAAGTGGGTATTTTTGTAATTGGGGTGAATTTTTAGGGCTTCTTTCAAATGAACTTCTGCTTCTGATAGTAATTTCACCTTTTGTCCTTCATTTCCTTTTTTCAAGGCTTGACTAGACAGCTCACCACCTACAGCATTTCTTAGCTTAGCACTGTTGGGGGAGGTCTCTATGTCTGTTAGAAACAAGGTATAATTGTCTTTCCAAGCGAAATTGCGATGAATGGTTTTGGCACTCAATAAAACCAAGGCCACTGCCGCAATGCCCAATACGGTAGTCATCTGTTTTAAGGTCACAATGGACTGTTTACCGTTGAGTCGTTTGATCAAGCGCCAGGCCAAAATGGATAAGATCAAGCAAAAACCAACAGAGGGCATAAACATGAAACGCTCCGACATATTGGTGCCCACGGGAAAGACAATATTGGAAACGATGGATAAAGTGATCAGGTAAAATAAGATACCAAAGCTCAAGGGATCTTTTCGCAAAAGCCCCCAGACGGCATAGGCTCCCAGGGCTAAATAGGCCAATAGACTCAAGAGTACTCGCCAGTCTCCCCAGGACATCAAGTCGATATGTCGAGGATAGTAGTCGTGGGTCAATGGATGTGGCAATATCAAGAGCTGGATGTATTTGCCAAGGGTATAAAAAATAGTCGCCATTTTCTCTCCCCCAGTAAAGGGAACATATTGGTTGCCGACAATTTTGAGAAAGGGATTGTTCATCAGTTCCATGGAAGGAGCACCCAAAGACCAACCCAGGACCGCTCCCCGAATCATCAAGAACAAAGCAGTGACGCCGACGAAAGGCAGCAGTTGCTTCGCAATTTGTCCCCAAGTTGCTTTGGTGAAAAAGTAATACATCAATGGAACGACTGCCAAAAAAGTAATGGCATTTTCCTTGGACAACAAGGCAATGAAAAAGCAAAGGACTACCAGTAGCTGCAATCGTTGATCTTTTTCAAGAAAAGCTCGGATCGAGAAATACGCCGCGGCGAGACTGCCCAAAAGGGTCATGATTTCATCTCTACCTTTGATATTGGCTACTGCCTCTGTGTGCAAAGGATGGGCTAGGAAAAGCAATGCTGTCAGGAAGGCAATGAAATAGGGATAATTGTCTTTGACGGAAGCACCACCAAGTAATTTGAGCAGTAGAACATACAAAGCAATTGCTGTAAGTCCGTAGAGCAAAATATTAATCAGATGACCGATAAAGGGGCGGCCCTCATAGACGATCTCGCCCTTTTCGTTCTCTACGACTTTGCCTTTTGCATCTCGCTTGGGTTTTTTAAAGATTTGCCACTCAATAGCAAATAGGATCAGGGTGAAAGGACGATAACGTCCTCCCGATACGAGTTTATCCTTTCCTTCAACCTTGAAAAATCCTTTAAACGTATCGTATTGCAAAATGCCGGGAATGCCTTTGATGCCCTGCTGGGTATACATGTTGTCATAGATGACAATTGCATCGTCCTGGGTATAGTCATGAAAAAGCGTATTGGCATACAACACAAAACTGAAGGCTAACAATAGCCAGCAGTGTAATTTACTGTTGTTGAGTAAAGGAATGGAAGTACTGGTCTTTACTTTAGGACTAACTGAGTTTGGCTTCTTAGTGCCTTTCTTCTTTTTCGGTGATTTGGCCATATTCTGAATTTGCCTTTGTGGCGAAAAGTTTTTTAAAAAAGAAATTTGGAAAATAGCTTGGGGCTTTTGGACAGGGTGGGATTTCCCACCCTCGACCACCGCCGCCACCGGCAAAACCAGTGCACTTTTAGCTACACTTATACCTCCGGCTGCCCTGTATCAGCCATTTGCAGTACAAGTTAAGTTGTCTGTTGTTGATGAATATTCGTCTTTACTTAGACGCAAGGGGGGCCCCAATTCCATAAATCCAGGAGAACTTTTTTTAAATTTTTATTTTTTTAATGTATGATATTTTGCCAAGTCCAACATCAATAGGTTATAAAGCCTTTACGAAAATCTTTTGCATCAGTTGTACAAACCTGCTCAAAATATTGATTTTTTTATGGATTTGAAAATCAAAGCATAGATTCACTAAGTGGAAGAATCAAGGAGAAAATGATTGAGGGCAAACGATGAGGGAAAGGAAACTTACCAAAAGCTATTGACTGGTGCAGTTTGAATGGGATCGTGATTAAGTGCAGTGGCCACTGCACTATTCCAGTAGTTGCTTCTTGATGTGGGTAAAAGGTCTATCTTGATGGTGGCATCAGTCGTTTAGATCTATGGCTCCCCGGTAGGCTTTGTAGCGGCCTTTCCCAAATTTGGTACCGTTGAACACCTCCGTTTTGCGTTTTTCTTTGCGGATCTCCTCGGGCAACTGATTGAATTCAGCACACTTTTGTGAACAACAAGCATTGTATTGACTAGAGCAATCTTCACATTGAATGAAGAGAATATGACAAGCATCGTTGGCACAATTGACATGATTGTCGCAAGGCTTTCCACATTGATGGCATTGAGCAATGACCTCCTCACTAATGCGTTCACCCATCCGTTCATCGAAAACAAAATTTTTACCTTTGAATTTATTGGCCAAACCTTTTGCTTGCACTTGTCGAGCATACTCAATGATGCCGCCTTCTAGCTGGAAGACATTCTTGAATCCTCGATGTTTGTAGTAAGCACTGGCTTTTTCACAGCGAATTCCTCCCGTACACTACATCACAATGTTTTTGTCTTTGTCCTCTTCCAACATTTGTTCGACGATGGGAAGGGCCTCTCGAAAGGTTTCTACATCTGGTAGGAGTGCATTCTCAAAATGGCCGACTTCACTTTCGTAGTGATTGCGCATATCTACCACTACCGTATTGGGGTTTTCTGTGATTTGATTAAAGGAGACAGCATCGAGATGTTGGCCTTTGTCCGTGACGTCAAAGCTTTCATCATTCAGCCCGTCCGCAACGATTTTGTCTTTGACCTTGATAATCAACTTGTAAAAAGATTTCCCGTCGTCTTCAATAGCTATATTGAGTCGAACTCCGTCTAAAAAGGAAATGCTGTAGAGATGTGTCTTAAAGGCATCGAAGTGAGATTCGGGGACAGAGATCTGGGCATTTAGGCCTTCTTTGGCAATATATACCCTTCCAAATACTTGGAAATTTTGCCAATCACCGTACAATTGATGGCGAAAGGCCATTGGATCCTCGATATGTGCATACTGATAGAAGGACAGGGTGATCCGTTGGTCTTGGCTTTCTGCCAATTGTTGTTTTAAAATTTCCTTATTGACCTTATTGTACAATGGCTTTTTCTTCATAACACAGACAATTTTAGCGCTACAAAGGTAAAGCGAATTTTAGGTTTCTGTCAATAAAAATGGGCAAAGAATAGCAAAGCCCGGAAAGTGCTTAAGATTACCGGGCTTTGGGGAGGGAAGGCTTAGTGTTTGACAATGCGTCCTTCAACGCGACCTTGCTCACCGTTAATTCGGTAAAAGTAAACTCCACTGCTGAGGTCAGGCATGCGGAAAGTCTGGTGCTCTCCAGCGATGGCATTGATGGCCCAGTTATTGACCAATTGCCCGGTGGCAGTGTAGAGCTCGAACTCAAGTTGTCCAAAGAGCTCCTTGAACTCGATATTAATGGCATCGCTAAATGGATTGGGATAAACGTCTACGCCAGACTCTACCAACAAATCTTCCGTATTGGTCAAATTCAGAGCCGCTTGCACTGCGGCGAGTGCATCCACTCTTCCATATCCATAAGTATTATTGGGCACTTCTAATCCTGAAACGCCACCACAATCTTCGTCATCGATGGTTTTGGGTACTGCGGTTTGCTCAATCAAATCTTCGATGAGGTCTACCTGACCTGCCAAGGCGGGATTAGCGGAGATCATCAGGGCTACCAGTCCTACCACGTGG
>JBCCSR010000570.1:0-4519 GCA_039199865.1 Bacteroidota bacterium | reverse complement strand
TCTGTTTGAATAACGGCCCATTTCTTGGCGGCCCGATCTTCGTAGGGAACAGAGAATTGGCTCAGTACTTTTTGCATATCCTCTCGATCACCAATATTCATATTGGGCAAACGCTTGGCGGTCATGGGTGGTTTCTTGTATTCATTGATGCCCTTGTGCAATTCAATTCGAGAAGCAAAACACTTATCGGCAATTTCTCTAAAAACCGGCCCCGCTACTTCCCCACCATAAATGCCATGCTGACGAGGATTAGTGATCATTACGATGCAAGAATAAACGGGATCCTTTGCGGGAAAATATCCTACAAAAGAGGCTCGGTGTTTGATATTTTTCTTGCGATTGAACTTGACGTAATCAATTTGAGCCGTTCCTGTTTTTCCGGCAAACCGATAGCGCTGAGTTTTCAACTTCTTGGCCGTTCCATCGTCGACAACCCCTTCCAACAATTCTTTTGCTTTACGAATCGTTCGAGGAGAGGCGATGCGTTGATTGACTACTGTGGGTTTGTACGCTTTGATGGTTTCACCAAAATGTTGAACTTCGGCAACCATGTAAGGACGCATCATTTGTCCATCATTGGCCACTGCATTGTAAAAGGTCAACAATTGAAGCGGCGTAATCAACACTTCATAGCCGATTGACATCCAAGGAAGGGTAATTCCACTCCAATCCTGCTCTTTGTTAAAGGCATCTTTGATAAAAGGAGGATCTTCTCCTTCGATCTCAATTCCCGTGGGCAGATGCAGATTGAATGACTTTAAGCGTTGAATAAAATCAACCGCTTTTTCTCCTGGATCGTAGTGTTTTTGGATCAGCTTTGCAATGCCGACATTTGAGGACAGCTCGAATGCTTTGCGAACCGTGGTTGAATCCAATTGATGGAAAGTAGCATCCTGCATGATTTCTTCGTAAAAAGTAGTTGTTCCTTGTTCCAGGTCAACCGAATCATCCAAATCTACGTAGCCATCTTCGATGAGTGCCATCATTGGCGCCAATTTGAAAGTAGAACCCGGTTCTACCGCCGAACCGATTGCATGATTGTAGGTTTCCCACCAACCACTTTCGGTTTTGCTGATATTGGCGATGGAGCGAATCGCTCCGCTTCCAACTTCCATTAAAATTGCACAGCCGTGATCGGCATCATGATAGCGTAGTGCTCGCAGCAAAGCATCTTCGGTTATCTGTTGGAGGTCAACATTAATTGTCGTCAACAAATCATGCCCATTTTTAGGTTCGATTTGCATCAGATCATTGACTGGAATCCAAATGTCGTTTCCGATGGATTGCATCAATTGCTTTCCAGCTTCGCCTCCTAGTTCCTCATCAAAAAAACCTTCGAGTCCTACTTTATTGGCACCATCGCGAATGTATCCAATGGTTCGGTGAGCCAACATACCAAAAGGTCGATCTCGACGACTTTGCCTTTCGGCGATAAAACCGCCACGATATTTCCCGAGGTTGAAGAGTGGAAAGCGTTTCATTCTTTCCAGCTCGGTGTAGGTTACGTTTTTCTTGATCAACAAATAACGATCCCCTCGGGCTCGTGCCATTTTTAAGTATTCGCGGCAACCCCCAACGGTGTAATCCATGTAGGGAGCCAAACAAACCGCCAAAGAGTCGATGTTTTTATCAAAATCATCATCGCTCATGGCGTCAGACTTTAAGTCCATCCGTATTTCAAAGAACGGTAGTGAAGTGGCCAACAAACTGCCATCTTCAGCCATAATGTTTCCTCTTTCGGCACTAACGGAGGCGTATTTTACTCGAACGTCACCCGCTTTACGCCACCTTTCTCCTTCGTAATATTGTATTTTAGCTGCTTTCCCGAAAATGATCATTGCAAAGAGCACAATCATGACGAGTACAGCGTATACGCGATACAGTACCTCATTCTTGATATCTGCCATCTCTGGAAACTATTATTTTCTTAGGTGTCCCCTTGGGTACTTCCAAATTTAGGGGAGCAACAATTTTTGTAACTTCCGACCGCTTACTATTGTACATCAACTCTGCCTGAAGCGCCATGTAATGCCATCTGAGTTTGCGCACATCCTTTTGTAGGGATTGGATGGCTCTGACTTTCTTTTCAGAGTAATGCGCATTGGCAATATAGATCAACATCAAAAAACTCAGAAAGAGAACAAAGGGTAGGTTCTTCAGTACTAAAGAAGCACTGATATTGCCTAAAGCGAAGTAGTCTTTCAATGGTTTTTTCTTAGCCATTAGTGATGTTCATGTTGCAGTTTATGATTTCTGCTGCTGTTTTTGAGCGACGCGCATTTTTGCACTGCGGGCCCTTGGGTTTCTATTGATTTCTTCATTACCGGGCAATAAGGCCTTTTTGGTAATGATTTTGAAAGGACGATGAATGTTGCCATAAAAGTCCTTTTCTTGTTCTCCGGTAAAATTGCCACTTTTAAAAAAGTGTTTGACCAGACGATCCTCCAATGAATGATAAGCAATGACCACCAACCTTCCTCCCGGCTGGAGGACTTCTAAAGCTTGCTGCAAAAAGTCTTTCAATACTTCCATCTCTTCGTTGACCTCAATGCGCAAAGCCTGAAAAACTTGGGCCAAATAGCGATTGCGATTGCCTCGAATCAATGGATTGAGCACCATCATAAAGTCACCAACTGATTTGATCTTTTTCTTTGATCGTTCCTGAACAATGGTCTGGGCCAACATCCGGGAATTGCGCACCTCACCGTATCGACTAAATAGGTCCTGCAACTGAGCAGCTGTGTATTTTTCCAATAAATCACTGGCTTTGGTTTCGCCATCCTGATTCATTCGCATGTCTAGTTCTGCATCAAAGCGATAAGAAAAACCGCGAGAGGCATCATTAAGCTGATGGGAAGAAACCCCCAAATCGGCCAGAATGCCTTCTACTTGTCGAACACCGTGCAATCGTAGAAATCGTTTGAGATACCTAAAATTGTGATGAATAAAAGTGAACTGTTCCTGCTCCGTCAAATTGGGCAATACATCACTATCCTGATCAAATCCGAAAAGACGCCCTTTGGCGCCTAGTTGTTCTAATATTTTTCTGGAATGTCCTCCTCCTCCAAAAGTCGCGTCTACATATATTCCATTTTCTTTAATGGCTAAAGCATCAATACTTTCCCGAAGCAATACCGGATCGTGATAATCCATTACGAAAACTTGTCCTGGTTATCATCCGTATCTGACGAACCCATTGGAGGTTCGTTGCCCCAAACATCTTCTGCCAAATCAGAGAAGTCATCTGGCTCTTCATCCAACATTTTTTCATATGCTGATTTCGACCAGATCTCGATGCGATCATTAATCGCCAACAAAATGACTTCTTTTTCAATTCCGGCATAAGCCAACAAACGCTTTGACAGCAAGATTCGATCTGCGCTATCCGGAGCAAGCTCCGTGGCTCCGCGATAAAAATAGCGGACAAAATCACGGTTCTTCTTGATGTATTGATTAAGCCGATTGACTTTGGCACTAATGCCTTCCCAAACATTTTTGGGATACAGGGTCAAACAGCGTTCGACCCCTCGATTGATCACAAAGATATTGGTGTCTTCTTCTTCCAATTGCCGGAGCAGTGAAGCGGGCACTCGCATCCGCCCCTTCGCATCAATTTTACAATCGTATTCTCCTAGCAATTGTCGCATTCTGGCACTATTTCACAGATTATCGATTCAAAATTAACATAAATCGACACAATTTACCACTTTTACCCACCAAAATATTAAAAAAAGTTACTAACAGTGACCGGAGCGGTCTGCAACTAGAGAAGTGTAATTATTTAGCTTACAAAAGTACATTTTTTTGATTAGCAACATCATGCTATACTTATTTTTATTTCAAATAACGGCCTCATTTTCCCACTTGAACCCCAAAATTCGGGATTTTTGTCTCCTTCCCTACCCCCAAAATGGGTTTTTCATCCTCCACTTTTCTGCGACTGAGCTTCCGGAGCTGATTTGGGCAGCTGATAATCGCTAAAAAAGCTCTGCCATTTCATTTTGATTACCCCCAGTGCGGCTTCCCCCACGATATCCGAGCTCATTTTTGAAGTTCCCGCAATTCGATCAGTAAACGTGATGGGTACTTCTTGGATTTTAAAGCCCAGGCTCCTTACTGCAAACTTCATTTCTACCTGAAAACCATAGCCCACAAATTTGATTTTATCCAAATCCATTTGTTCCAAAGCAGTTCGTTTGTAACAAACAAATCCGGCTGTGGGATCTTTCACGGGCATCCACGTCACCAGACGGACGTAAATAGAGGCACCATAGGAAAGAATGATTCGATCTACCGGCCAATTCCCCAATTTCCCTCCTTTGACATAGCGTGAACCGACAGACATCCCCACTCCTTTGGGCTGACAAGCCTGTAATAGGCGGGGAAGGTCGCTTGGATTATGGGAAAAGTCCGCATCCATTTCGAAAAGATAATCGTAATTGCGCTGTAATCCCCATTTGAACCCGGTAATGTAAGCGGTTCCTAAACCCAATTTTCCTGAACGCTCAATTAAGAAAAG
>JBCCSR010000569.1:0-4520 GCA_039199865.1 Bacteroidota bacterium | reverse complement strand
TCTCAATGGACTCCTTTTCTCTGCGAACGCCGATAGTGCATACTCAAGAAGAGGCCCAACATCATCATGGTTGATCCCAACCAAAAGAAATTGATTCCTGGAAATAAAATGGCTTCCAAAACAATATAATCCGTTCGAGGTACCTCCTCGACAATTTCGATTGGCAATTGCGGATTGCTTGGTTGAGCATCGGCAATGAGCAACTCAATGGACTCCGTTTTTGGATCAATTTTATTGAAACGGAATCGCAAATTGAGCGAAGTAATTTCATCGTCAAGGGTAGAGGGCAAACTCTGACGGATTAAATAAAGTGGTTCAGCCAGATACACTTCAGCTTTGTCTTTGGGACGAATTTGTAAACGAGCTGCCACCGCAATATCTCCTTCTTGAGCCCGATAGCGCGGGTGATCGGGTTGGAGATTGAAGCCTTGAAAAGTCACTTCATTTCCGTTAAACAAGACCTGTTCTCCTTTTTTGAGAACAAAACTTTGGTAGTTCATTTCGCTCTCCGGAGTAAAAACCCTTTCGAACAACTCTTGTGATAGCTTGACCTTTAGCATCAGGTCGTCTACTTCACTGGGGAAATTGTAAAGTAAGGTCTGGCGAAGCACCAAAACGGGTTCTACTTCGAAAGTCTGAGGCAGTTTATCGTTTCCAATCAATAACTTGACACCAAAAGCCATATCATTGGGCTCTGCTTGGTATTCGGGATGACTGGGCGATTTGCTTACCGATTGAACTACTGCATAAAACGTTTTTCCACGAATGGTATCACCGACTAAGGCCTCGTATCGTTCATATTGTAGACTGTCTTCTACTGCCTTGGCATATTCGGGGTCCATTTCCGCTTTGGGAAGAGAAGCAACATGAGAAAAAATATCCTTGCTCAAATAGCGCTTGGTAGAGGGATTAGAGGCAGCAATTTTAGTCAAGCTCTTATCGTACAACACATTGGGATAGACACTGAACTCCTCCACGATTTCACCCGCCTCATTTTTCTTTTTGTAGTTGACTTCAAACTGACGATTAAAACTCCAAATAGAATCTTTGACGTAAGTCACCTCATAACCACTCATCAACATGGGTTCTCCTTTCATCAATAGGACATTGCGCTTGTAGTTTTCATCCGTGAAGCCTTCGATCAAACCCCGTTGAGCGAATTCATTATTGGAAATGTAGGCCTTGTTGAGGCCAGAGGCCAGAATACCCACAATCATTAGTCCAAACCCCGTGTGTGCAATGACTGATCCCGCCATTTTCATATTGCCCTTGGCAATTGTGAGTAGATAGTCTAGATTGGTAATGACGGCAAAGATACCAGAGAAGAGCAATACTTTATATTGCCAAGCATTGGCATTGATCCAGAGGGTAGAGGCAAAAGTAAGGATGGTAGCAATGACCAGCGCAGCAAGTAAGTGTTGTGCAAATCTCTTTGCATGCGTGGTCCAGTTCACCTCTCGGTAACGCAAATATTGTGCAAAGCCAGAAAGAAAACCAATAAAGACTCCGATCCACAACTGGTATTTGTTGTAATGCAAAACCGGATCCTTGATCACTCCTCCTTCATAAGCCGGATCAAAAATTTGATATATTTTATTGTAAACCGGAAGAGAGGTAGAGGCGGTGATTAAAGCAGAAGAAAATAAGAGTACCAAAGATCCGATAAACATCCAAAATTCTTTGGAACCTGTAGCCTCTTCGTTGGCAGGGACGGGAACGAATTTTAACCTTCTGAAATACAAGATAACGGACAAGAGCGCGAAAAAAGCAATAAAAGAAATGAGTTGCGCTTCGAGTCCCATCTCGGTAAAAGCATGGACAGAAGTATCGCCTAAAACGCCACTTCGCGTGAGAAAAGTAGAATAGACAATTAGTACAAAACTGAGGGTATAAAAAATGTAGGTCGTTTTAATGGAATGATTGGTATTCTTGGCTACCAAATTGGTATGAATGCCCGCAATGAGAATGAGCCAGGGGACCAAAGACATATTTTCAACGGGATCCCAAGCCCAGTAGCCTCCAAAACTGAGTGCTTCGTAAGCCCAAGCCCCTCCCATGAGAATGCCGGTTCCCAGAATGGCCCCACAAAATAAAGCCCAGGGCAAAACGGGTTTGAGCCATGCTTTGGGCTCCTTGGTCCACCAACCAGCAATGGCAAAACAAAAGGGAATGGCGGTAGCGGCAAAACCTAGAAACAGGGTCGGAGGATGAATGGTCATCCAATAATTTTGGAGCAATGGATTGAGGCCATTTCCACTCACCATACTGACGTAATCCGCTTTGGCAAAAATAGGAGCGTCCATAACATCTCTCAGCAAAACAAATGGATTGCTGCCAACTTTAAACTCTCCCTCACCACTCCCGAAATAAACACCGAGAATCATGGAGCCAATAAAAATTTGAATCACGGATAAGGTGGACAACACGGGGCTTTCCCAGTTTTTGGCGGTAAACATCAAAACGAAACCCAATACAACGTGCCAAAACATCCACAGTAGAAAACTTCCCTCTTGCCCCTCCCAAAAGGCGGAGAAGATGTATTCGAATGGCAAATCTTCCGAGACGTGCGCCCAAACATAATTGTACTCATAGTACTGTTGGAGCATGATGTAGAAAATGGTGCCGATAATGGCGAAGACACTCAAGCCATGTAGACTAAAACCAATGCGCCCCATGCGGTGCCAGATTTCATAGTCGGGCTTGTCGCGATGTTGAGTTGCAAAAAAGTAGGCAAGTGCGGCCAAGATACTGGTACAGAAACTGAAAATGATAAAGAAGTGACCAAGTTGACCGGGAAGTAAGTGCTCACCGATATATTGAATATCGTTCATAGTCATGTTTAAATTTCGCCTTTTTCACTTTTGATGAAAATCTCTTCGTCTTTATACTTTGAAGGGCATTTCATGAGCATTTCTGTAGCCACGAACGCTTCGCCCTTCATCGAGCCCGTCAAAACAATCTGTTCAGAACGCTCAAACTCTTGTGGTCGCTCAGAAAGCAGGACCACTTTATTCTCCACACCGTCGCCATCCTTGATATAAAAACTGAAATAATTGGGGTCTTTTTCTGGATCGTAAAGCATCTCTTTGTCCTTTGACAGCTGGCCAGCAATTTTTACGCGTTGTCCCGACTGTTTGGCTTCTTGGAAAGTAGCGTAGGTACTTACTTCACCAGAAAGAGAAAGCAAAAGACCAATGGCAGTAGCAATCATGACGATGCCGATGATGTGACTCTTTTTCATAATGAACATTTGATAAAACCTTTCGCGAAGTTTTACCTTCACGTAGCATGACAAATCTAAGCATTTTTTAATGTTAATACCGTCATTTCCTCCCGGCAGGAGGGATATTCCAAGCATTTGACCTACATTTGAATTTATTTTGACAGAATTCCTTATTTTTGACATTGAAATGACTTGATTGGGACTGTAAAAGGCCCAGTTTTTACCTCTCTTAAAGTATGAATGCCAACACCGTTGTCTCCCTAAAACAGGCCAGTATTGCTCAGATAGATCAGGTTGTTTTGACCGAGGTCAACCTCAATGTTACACGAGGCGAATTTGTTTATCTTATTGGTAAGACGGGAAGTGGAAAAAGCAGTTTGCTCAAAACGCTCTATGGTGCCTTGCCACTCCAGGCAGGAAAGGGCTATGTTGCTGATTTTAATCTGCTGGATCTCAATCGCAAAAAAATTCCGCTCCTTCGACGAAAACTAGGGATTGTCTTCCAAGATTTTAATCTACTCTCTGATCGCTCTGTTTACGAGAATCTACTTTTTGTACTTAAAGCGACGGCCTGGAAACAACAACAAGCTATGGACAAACGGATTGAGGATGTGTTGACAAAGGTGGGAATGTTGGCCGCTAAAGATAAAATGCCCCATACCCTTTCTGGGGGCGAACAACAACGCATCGTCATCGCCCGGGCCTTGCTCAATAAGCCCGAACTGATTATCGCCGATGAGGCAACTGGAAATCTTGACCCAGAAACTTCCGAAGAGATTCTCGTGCTCATTCGAGAATTAGCCATCAAAGAGAATACGGCTGTTTTGTTTGCGACTCATGATTATCGGGTCATCGAAAATTTTCCTGCAAGGATCATTCGCTGTCGGGATGGGAAAGTTATTGATGAAGAAAATTTTGTGGTGTAGCAAACAGATAAGGGACGGTTCATCGCTTTCGGAACCGTCCCTCGTTTTAAGTTGACTATTCTCCTTTTTTCCTTTCGTAATAAGAAACAATGCTCGCCTTGGCGAGGGTATTGTTCCAGATATAGTAGCCAACAATGGCGGGATTGGTGTTTTGGTCTAAGCCCAATTGCTCAACCTTAAGTGCATGTACAGTAATGACATACTTATGAATGCCATGTCCTTCGGGAGGGCAGGGGCCACCATAACCAGGTACTCCGTAGTTGGTGACACTCTGAATCGCCCCTTTGGGCATAAGTAAGCTTTTCAGATCCCCTGCGTTTGTTTTTAGTTCATTGATGTTGGCGGGTAGATCAAAGACGAGCCAGTGCCAC
>JBCCSR010000568.1:0-4520 GCA_039199865.1 Bacteroidota bacterium | reverse complement strand
TTTTAATGATTGGACTGAACAACAAGGCTAAAATACCCACACCAATACTGATGATACCAAAAATGGCATAAACTGATACATAGGCAAACAATTGCTGAAAATCTGCACTCAGTTCCAAGGCTTGTGCGGATGACAATCCAGTAATCGAAGTTGCTAGATCCCCCAGGAAACCGGAAGTTAGGGCATTGGCTCCATCATTAGAAGTTGCGGTTAGACGGGCAATTTTTCCAGCAAAGAAGTGTCCATAAAACGAGGATAAGAACCAGACCCCCATGATAAAGGCAATGTATTTTTTGGGCGATAATTCTGTCATTTTTGATAGTCCAATCGGAGATAGAAACATCTCTCCAATAGTGAGTACAAAATAGCCTAAAACGAGGTAAAACATGGGTGTACGTGCAAAGTCGTCGACCTGGCGAGCCGAGCTGGCAAAAATGACAAAACCCATACCCAGCAAGATGAGCCCGATACCAAATTTAATGGCTGAGTTGGGGTTTTTTTGTACGCGGTCGAGGTAAGGCCATAAGAAGAAAAACGGGATGCAAAGCAAAATGATAAAGCCTGAATTAAAGCTATTTGTCTGTGAAGCATTAAAGAAAACGAGATTGACATTTCGGTCGGCAAACAGGGTAAGCGATGAACCCGCTTGTTCAAAAATGGCCCAAAATAAAGTGGCCAAAACCGTGAAATAAACCACTGCCAGTAATCTGGATTTCTCTACCTTCGTTACCGTCGAATATATATAAATTAGAACAAACAAAATGACAACGGAGACCAAGCCAATCAAATAGTGCTCGTATTCGTGATACCGCACCAATAAAGCCACCGGAGGAACAGCCAAAAAAGATAAAATGACGACCCAATCTCCTCGACGAATACCTGCCCATTTTTGCTGGTACTTTTCGGGGGCTGCAATCTTCCCTTTTTCACCGAAAATGTCTTGGTTTAAACCGCGATAGAAAAATACCAGTCCCAAAAGCATCCCCAAACCGGCCAGTCCAAAACCATAATGCCAACCGTATTGCTCCGCCAAGTAAGCACAAATTAAGGGAGCCACCATTCCACCGATATTGATGCCCAAATAAAAAATGGTGAAGCCGGCATCTCGTCGATTGTCCTCCTTTTTATACAATGTACCCAGCAGAGAAGAAATATTAGGCTTAAAAAATCCATTGCCGACAATGATGATACTGAGCGCTCCATAGAAAAAGATGGGGTCTTCAATGGCCAGCATAAAATGCCCAATGGCCATGAGGATTCCTCCTAAAATAATTGCTTTGCGATAGCCAATCAGTTGATCGGCCACAAAACCACCAATTAAGGGGGTGGCATAGACCAAAGAGCCATAAGTTGCGTACACCCCAATTGACATTTCATCGGAGTAAAGGAGCTGTTTGGTCATGTACAAAGTGAGGAGAGCCCGCATCCCGTAAAAGGAAAAGCGTTCCCACAGTTCCGCGAAAAAAAGATAAACCAGTCCTTTGGGATGGCCCCAATAGGTTTCAAGCATAGGGTGTTGTTGATTGGACATCAATACCGATTTTATTGAACAAATGATCTGGGGGTTGGAGCGATTGGAATGCACCAGCCCATTGACTCCGGCAAAATCAGGGGAAGGAAGCGAAAGTGGAAGGCTTGTGATAAAAGATCACAAAGAATAGCAAATTGTAAGGAATTGAAATTGGAGTTACAAACAGTTACAAAGTGGGAATGAAGCCTTGGTAAGGTAGATTTTCTCGATCTTTACAAAATTCGTGGAGCAAGGCTTCGTCGATGTCAATATTATTGGGATTGATGCGGAGGCGGTATTGACCTTGACCAATGAAGGTAAACAAATCTTTGCGTTCTAATTTTTCGGATTCTTCCAATCCCTGGATGGCATTGATGTTGTCGATGATGCGACTGAGGTAGCTCTGATTTTTGATTTCTCCTGCAGCATTGACGGCCAAGCACTGATCCCCCCCACTGCCGTACTTCCGGCGAATGGCAAATTTTAGTAGATTTTTGTATTGAGTCATTTTAGAACCAAAATCGATATGCTGTTGGTAGATCCCCTTGGAGGGAATGGATATATTGATCAGTGACCAGTCGAGAAACTTAATGGCCATTTCATTAGGAGATGGCGTATTGGCCAATTGAATGACCCAGCTGGTGGCCAGTACCAGAAAAACAGCAATCAAAGAGGTCTTGGCAATGATTTTAATGAGGTTGTCGTAAAAATGATCGCTGAGATGACCAAGATTGACAAATACTTCTGGAAGTTGAGAGATAAACATGAGCAAAATGGCTAAGCTGGCAATGATGGCCACGACTTTGAGCTCACGGGCAATAAAGGTGCGGTAAAGCGATAGCCACAGCAGATAGGAGAGAAAAGTGGACAGCAGCAAGTCTGGAATATTGCTGATGCGCATCCCAAAGGCCGTTTGTCCTTTGGCCAACCAAGCCAGGACTACGGAAACGACCGCCAAGAGTAAAATGGCGCCAATGATTTTATTGACGTTTTTCGAATTTTTGTAGAGGAATGCCGGGGCATGGGGAAAGTAGAAAAGCGCCAGCAGTAAAAACAGGTTATTGAGTGTAGACAACAGATTGATTCCAATCGAAAGCGTTTGCTCGCCAACGTTCGGCAGATGACCCACGAACCACCAGATCCCAGAAATCACCCAAACGAATACCGCCATACTAAGATAAACCAACCCTTTATCTATTCGTCTGTGCGTTTCCTCTTCCTCCAGAATACGCTTGAATTTTTTATTGATATTGTACCAAATGGCCAGCAACAGTGCTGCTCCAATGAAGGAGATGAAGAGATGGGCCAAAATGTGAAACTGGTCAACTTGATTCATGCTGCGTAATGCTAAAAAAAATACTTGAGTAAGATAGGATTAATCCTGAACTTCAGCCAAGTATTTTGAAATCAAAGTAGAGGCTGAAATATATACGGAAAGGTTGAATCGTGAAAATTCAGAAAAATGAGGGGACTCGATTGATGGCTAGTATGCCCACAGGGAATTGTCAATCTCAGGATACCGTCCAAGCAAACGGTCACGGCCGTTCTAAACGAATTGGGGAACAAAGTAATGTTGAACTTCAACCGAATACCCTTGTTGATTGGAGATTTGAGCTTACTCCAAAGCGAAGCGTCTTGACCTGGCTAGGACTGTCCCAGCCCACGGAGCAGTTGATAGGCTTGTTCTGCGGATTGCTCCCAATCGAATTTTTCCTTTTGTCTGTTTCCCTTCTCCACCAACTTTTGCCGAAGTTTTTCATCCCCTTCTAGCTGTTGCATGGCATTGGCAATTTGTGCAATGGATGTTGGATCGACCAAGATACCGGCATCGCCACTGATTTCTGGAAGCGAAGAAACCTTGGAGGTGATCACGGGCACTCCACAATGCATTGCCTCCAAAACTGGCAAACCAAAACCTTCAAAAAGAGAAGGATAAACAAAGGCCAAAGCACTAGCTAAAACTTGCTTTAATGCTTCTTCGGAGAGGTACCCCAAAAAATGAATGTCTTCCCGAAACGAAGATTGATCATAAGCCGTTTTGACGGGCCCCGTTTGCCAAGCAAATCGTCCCCCAATTAGCAATTGAGTGGAAGCTGAACTTGCCGACTTGTATTGATCAAAAGCAGTGATCAGCCGATGAACGTTTTTGCGTGGATGCACCGCACCGACATAAAAGAAATAAGGTTTTCCCTGGGCATAGCGTTGTCGAACTGCAGATTGACTTGTTTCATCCAAAGGAATAAAGCCCTCTCGACAAGCATTGTGAACGACCGCAATTTTTTCGGCATCAATCGCGTATTGGCGAATGATATCGGCCTTGGTAAAATGGGAAACACTAATGACTTGCTCTGCTCTTTTGAGAAAACGAGGAACAAAATGCTGATAGTATTGATTGACCAGGAAAGGAATTTCTTCTGGAAAGTGGACATGCGCAATGTCGTGACAAATCATAGCCGTTTTTACCGAAGTACCCAGCGAAAGATAACTATCAGTTGAGAGAAAGACATCTGCTTCGCAATTCTTTAAGGCCTTTGGAACGGCCCGTTCAAACCAGAGCCACCACAGTAGCGGATGGCGAGCGGGTGGGAAAAGCACCAGTGGACGTACATTTTCTGCGAATACAAATTTGGGGTCATAAGGACGATCAAAAAGGAAAAAGAATTCATCCTCTGGATGTGCTTTCACCATTCGCTGCAACAATTCGTAGGTCACCCAACCAATCCCTTCTAGTTTTCCCTTGAGTAAAAAACGAGTGTTAACGGCAATTTTCATTCTCCTATGATGCTTTTTCCAACCCAAAGGTAGCTAAATTTGGGAGAAACCTACCTGAAGGAGAAGCGCATTTCATGGGTGGTGGAGCGACCAGAATTATTGAAGCCATGGTGCTTGGGAGAAAAAAAGGACCGGTGATGATCTACAAATCATTTCTGATTTCACCACCGGCATTTTGGATGTTACCTTTAAGAGAGAGTCGTTTTGTTTTCACATCTACTCAACCAAAATATTGTTT
>JBCCSR010000567.1:0-4520 GCA_039199865.1 Bacteroidota bacterium | reverse complement strand
TCCTTATCAATCGCTTTGAAGACCTTCTCAATAAAAGCCATGTCTGCCGGGCTAAAGTTCATCACTTCCGCTTGGAGAAATTGGTGATAGCGAGCAATCACTTCTTTACGGGGGAGATCCTCTGGTAGCTGCTCCTTGAGTTGAAGGGAGACATCCGTCTTGGTAATGAGCTCAAAAAAGAATTCCTTCTCGTCGCTTATAATGGCTTGTTTTGCCTGAAGTTTGTTGAGAAACAATACTTGTTTGTTATTGGAGAGCTGAATCGATGTTACCTTTTGACTGCTTTTGCAAGCGAAAAGGAATAGCAGGAAAAGGAAAAAGTACTTGTTCATGATGATAGGTGTATTTATTTTCAAGCTGATTTAGACTTCTTTCATCGACAATTGCACCCGCTTTCTTTCCAGGTCAATGTCCATGACTTTCACTTTTACTTCTTGTCCCAATTGGAGGACATCTGCTGGATTTTTGATGAATCGATTGGCAATTTGTGAAATGTGTACCAAGCCGCTTTCTTTGATGCCGATGTCGACAAAAGCACCAAAGTTGGTAATGTTATTGACCACTCCAGACACTACGATTCCGGTCCTGAGGTCTTCAATGCTACGAATGCTTTCATCGAAGTGAATGGCTTTGACTTCACCTCTTGGATCAAGACCGGGCTTTTCCAGCTCTTGCAGGATATCTTTTAAAGTGGGTAAACCGATATTTTCATCAACATATTGTTCTAGTCGAATTTGCTTTCGTTTGCTTCCTTGCTGAATCAATTCATCTACGGTACAGGATAGGTCTTTGGCCATTTGATGAACCAGGGGATACCTTTCTGGGTGGACGGCGGTATTGTCCAAAGGATTTTTTCCTTGGCGAATCCGAAGGAAACCAGCGCATTGTTCAAAGGCCTTTTCTCCCATCCTCGGTACTTTTTTAAGTTGTTTGCGCGATTGAAAACTACCATTGTCATTTCGGTAATTGACAATATTTTGGGCAAGGCTCGGCCCAAGGCCAGATACGTAAGTCAATAGATGCTTGCTGGCCGTATTGAGGTTAATACCCACGGCGTTAACACAACTTTCTACTTCCCGATCGAGACTCTCTTTGAGTTTGTTTTGGTTGACATCGTGCTGATATTGCCCTACACCAATTGACTTAGGATCAATTTTTACGAGTTCAGCCAGAGGATCCATTAGTCTTCTTCCAATCGATACCGAACCTCTAACCGTCACATCGTGATCTGGAAATTCTTCGCGGGCTGCTTCCGAAGCCGAATAGATGGAAGCACCACTTTCGTTGACCATGAATAACTGTACGGGATGGTTGAATTGAACGGATCGGAATAAGCTATGGGTTTCTCTTCCCGCAGTTCCATTCCCGATTGCAATGGCTTCAATGTTGTACTTTCCGACCAATTGTTGAATGTGGTGAACTGCTTTATTGGCATTGGATTGGGGCTGGTGAGGGTAGATGGTTGAGTTGTGAATCAAATTGCCGTTTGCATCCAAGCAAACTACTTTGCAACCGGTTCGAAAGCCAGGATCAATAGCCAAAGTAGGGCTTTGTCCCAGGGGGGCAGCAAGCAATAGTTGACGCAAATTGGCGGTAAAAACGGTTATGGCTTCTTCATCGGCTTTGTCCTTGGCTTGGTTGCGAAATTCGGTTTCGATGGAGGGAGCCAACAAGCGTTTGTAGGCATCTTGCAGGGCGAGTCGAACCTGTTCGGTGGCCGCTCCGTGGCCTTTTAGCCAATATTTCTCCAAATGATAAGTGGTACTTTCTACCTCAGGGCCGATACTGACCCTTAGAAAACCTTCCTCTTCTCCCCGACGAATGGCCATCAAGCGATGGGCGGGACATTTGTGCAGGGATTCTTCAAAAGCAAAATAATCTCGGTATTTGGCACCCGCTTCTTCTTTGCCTCGGGCTACTTTAGAACGGATGGTCGCTCCCTTTTCAAAGGAGTAACGGACCGCATTTCTGGATTGCTCTTCCTCATTGATCCATTCGGCAATAATGTCTCTAGCGCCCTGAAGTGCAGCGTCCAGGTCGGGCACTTCCTCGTTGATGTAGGAAGTGGCCAGTTGATGAATGGCATGGCTTTTTTGATCTAGTAGTTGTTGAGCCAAAGGTTCCAGACCCTTTTCTCTGGCGGCGGAAGCCTTGGTTTTGCGCTTTCTTTTGTAGGGTAGATAGAGGTCTTCTAAAACGGTGAGATCATAAGTAGCTTTAATGCGTTTTCGGAGCTCATCTGTCAATTTGCCTTGCTCCTCAATAGAGTTGAGAATGCTCTCGCGTCTTTTGTCAATTTCTTTGAGTTTGTCCCATTGTTTTCGGATGGATCCAATCTGAACTTCATCGAGCGATCCCGTTGCCTCTTTTCGGTAGCGAGAAATAAATGGAATGGTCGCCCCTTCCGATAAAAGATGGAGGGTATTACTGACCTTATGTTCAGCAATGCTCAATGCCTGGGCAACCAATTTTGAATAAGGTGAATTCATAGAGTTTGTTAATGCCTAGAAAAAGTGCAAAGGTAATAATTGTCGGAGGACTACCAGAGATTCCACCATATGTTTTCAGCTGTTTCCATGCGCTTTTGGGTCGATTTGTTGTCCTGCTTGCTGGGTTTGATTTCTGATCGACTTCAGAAATACCATTGGATTGGTTCCGCCGGTGCCGATGCTCGAAGATTGGTCTAATTTGGCCTGTTTGATGATGTAGAGGGCGACAATTTTCAGGTGCTCATTTCTAAATTCAGTGAGTTGTTTGATGGCTTTTTTGTACTCCAGGGCCAGTCGTTGATCTTTTGCGGCAGCAAGTGGAAGCGTGGTTTTGGTTTCGACGTAAGCTAGAAAAGCTGCATGTTGAAAGGGCATATGGTGCCTCATCAGTTTGAGGTAGTCGGCAGTAGATGGATTGGGATATTCAATACCGAAAGCAGCATCGAAAAATTGTAAAAGACTACTTTGAGCAGCACTACCTCCGTGGTGACTCTGTGGCTCCAGTCCAGTTCCCTGGTAATTGATTTGCTCAAAAGAAGCCAAATAAGGACGTACCCGATGATAAAAAGTAGTTGGTGCACAATGCTCGTACATTTTCTTTAGGGCATCATGCAAATCGACCAGCACGAGATTGGTTTGTTCCAAACATCGACTGGCCTGCGCAAAATCATCGGTTTCTATGGCAGTGATTGCTTGTAAGACCAACGGGATGGCTTTGGCACCAACTTGCTCAATTTCAACGGTTATGAGATAAAACCAACTCTCGTCCAACCCACCGTGAAACTGACATAGGGTAGCCAAATTATCGGTTCGAATGGGCCCTGCTGGATCGAGTTTTCGCCAATTGTTCAACACGACGGAGGAATGAGAAAGAATGGGTTTGCGCTTCAAGGCTTGGGCAACTTTTACCCAAGGAATAGCGAGGGATGGGGGCAAGTGGTTGTGTTTTGGGGAAAAATGAACATAAGCATGCGCAAAAAAAGAAAGCAAAAGCATGGCTCTTTCCAGTTCTGCTTGATTAGTAAATGCAGGGGAATCTATTAGTGGCAGTTGATTGATTCGATCCCTGATGACCCCCGCATTGATGTAGGCAGTGAAATCACGGGCTAGTTCGTCCCACGCACCATATTCGGGTGGAAGTTGGCCCAAAGGATCTTTTGGGGGTAAGAAACCTCTATCATAATCAACATCAAATTGGTGGAGAATTGACTTTATTGCTGGCATCTTGGGCGATCATGGACTAAACAAAATCAGAGTCATCCCATTCCCTACGAAGTTTTTTGAATTCTTTCAATTCTAATTCCTCATCCATTCTTGGACGATTCATAGGCTCATAGTCTTCCTCATAATCCTCATCCATTTCAACGGAGCTTCGGAGTTTGTTGATTTCCTTGCGAAGTTCTTTTTCTTCCCAATCAGAAGACAAACCGGGAAGACCAAAAACACTAAAGTAATGAATCATTAATCCCATTCCCCAAGGAAGCAAGGGATAAAAAAACCAGACCTCTCCCCGAAAGTTGAGCAAATTAATGGCAAGAAAAAAAAGACCTACGGAAATATAGACCCCCAAATGACCAAAAAATCCTTTTTTATCCTCTACCTTTTTCTTGGCGGCTTTATAAATGTGTTCTTCCATTCGTGAACGCGACATTGTACTTGATGATTTTTGTGCTGAGAAAGTAATGTACCACCTAATCAGGTAGACGGAGCAGTTTTTTAGATAAGTTAAGTTTTTTTTTAGAGCAATGAAAGGGATGCATTACAATATCACGAAGAATTGGGCTGAAGTATTGTACTTTGCTGCATTTACTTGTGGACCAAAGGCGCTATTTTTAAATGACTTCGCTTTCGCTTTACGCATTGGAGTCAAACAAACTTCGGCCAAGGCTTCCCGTCATCGCGCTTAATCCACTTACCAAGCCACCAATGAGTGCAGTAACCAAGATCATACTTGTTGGACCAAGTCCTCCTAGCAATTGGCCCATACGACTCGCGAGGATGCCTTCATTTCCACTGCTGAGCATCGCTGCG
>JBCCSR010000566.1:0-4529 GCA_039199865.1 Bacteroidota bacterium | reverse complement strand
ATCAGCGACCGGTGAGCGCAGTAAAATATGTAAGGCCTGATCATCGATTTTTGGATCATGACTCAATACTACTGCATAGGTATCGGCATCTAAATCAAAGTGAGGCAATACCTCTTCGGGCCATTTTTCGTGAATGGCATGGGGAGCGGTATTGAATTCCATTTTGTTGGTAAAAATACCACGAGGATCCACAATTGTAGTTTTGAAGTTGAATTGGTGAGCGAGATCGACGAGGTCGACGGAGATATGGGCGGCACCAATAATGAGGAGGCGATCTTTGGTAGGGAATGTTTTGGCGAAATAGTGAGCCTCTTCCTGGGTGATGATTTGATTTTTGTGTTGCCGATAGGCATGCAGGGCTTGGGCTTTTAAAGCATCATCGAGTGGAGCAAAAGATTGACCATCAGCAAAAATCAAATGATATTCTGGGACTTCTACATCCAGGCGTTTCAGGAGGACACAGCCTTTATTGTGGCGAACGCAATGCTCCAATTTTTCCCATAAATCGAGATGCTTTTGGCCAAAGAACGGTTCGACCAAGACCTCAATTTGTCCACCACAACTCAAACCGACCGACCAGGCATCTTCATTGCTTACACCAAAAGAAAGCCGACGCGGAATGCCCGACTGCAGCACTTCTAATGCTTCCCGAATGACGGAGCCTTCCACACAGCCTCCACTCACCGAACCAACAATGTCTTGTTGAGTAGAAATGGCCATTGAGGCACCTTCCATGCGAGGCGCAGATCTCCAAGTGCGAATCACAGTGGCAAGGGCAAATGATTTTTTTTGTTCAGCCCATTCTTCGATGGTGTGGAAAATATCGATCATATTCGTTAAAGGTTTGACAAGTTAGGGGATTGCGGGAATCATTGGACCAGCGATGATGATGGACACTAAAAATCTAGGCGATAATTGAGAATTGGAATGAAACCGCGGTGAAAAATGGTGACAATACTTTGGGAATTGGCATTATATGTTTGATCAAATGCGTTTTCTCGGTTGGTGAGGTTTTGGATATTCAGGGTAAAGGTATGCGTTTGACGGCTCATATTGATTTGATAACTTAAGCCCAAATCAATCCGATGGTAAAAGGGCAATTTACTACTCAAAATATCTTGTGGATCTCGATAAGCAAAACCCAATTGTTTGGAGCGTTCCAAGTCAATTGGCGTGATGCGCTTGCCTCCTTCGAAAATCAATTTACCATTGATGCCAATCGTCTTATTGCCATCTTTCCCGAGTTTGAATTCTTTTCCAGACAATAAATTGATGCGAAAATTAGAATCGTAGCGCGTACTGTATTCCCGATCATTGGCAAGTTTGAAACGAGAACGAAACAGTGAACCGGTCAGGAGGAAATAATAATTCTTGGAGAAAAAGCGCTCCAAAGTTAGGTCAATCCCGTAATTGCGGGCCTTCCCATCATTGACCCAGTTAAAGGGACCAATCAAGCCCCAAACATCTGAGGCATTGACGGAAGAGTAGACTTGTCCGAAGTTATTGGTAACGGGAACGTGGTAAATGTGTTGATAATAAGCCTCTGCCTTAAATCTGAATCGATCGTTGAGTCGCCATTGATAGCCTCCGATAAATTGCGCCGATTTGGTCATCTTGAGTTTGGTGGAAGGAGAGATGGAATCTCCCAAAGTCGTGATGCCCTTTACAAAATAAAAGGCTTCATGGGGCAATTCGCTGTAAACACCCACGGAGGTCGTGACCTTGTGTTGTTCGTTGGGCGACCATTCAACGGCCATTCTGGGCGTGATAGAACGGCTTTGGTTCCAGGCAAAATAGACTGCTTGAATTCCATTGTTGAGGGTCCAATGGTCATTGATTCTAAATTTCCAATGGATAAAAGATTGTAGTAAATTGGTGTTCCTTTTATTCTGAAAAAATCCCCAACGACTGCGTTCATCCCGGTAGCCATTGAGTTCTTCTACTTGGTGTTCAAAGTTGCGATGACTTAGGGTGAGGCCTGCACGTAGGGTGTGATGGGCATTGATCTTATTGGTGTAGGAAGTTGTAAAATTGTATCGACGATTTTTCAGTTTAGCAAAATTATCATTCGTTCTATTGAAGTTTGGCTCCAGAAAAAAGGTCGTGATTTGGTCTTTGAGTCTGGAGGCAGCTACTACCGTTTGTATATAACTGTTGTCAGTTAAAAGGAGTCGATGAGACAAGCCGATGATTCCGAGATTTTGATCCTCGCGGTAACCAAAGCGGTCGAAGTCTTCTTCCCATTGACTGACGTCTTGCAATGGAGTCCGCGAACTAATGCTACTGCCGCCGACCCCAAAAAGGGCAAAGGTACCAAATCGGGTAGGTAAATTAAATTTGAAAGACAGATCCTGAAATCGCGGTGGATCTTCATTTTGGATAGGACGGATGCCCACTTCCGAAAGTACGCGAAGAGAGGTATAACGATAGTTGATGAGGTAAGCCCCTTTTTTTCCTTTGACAAAGGGCCCTTCTACTGACGCCTCAATCCCCAAATTACCCGCCATTAGAGAAAATTCACGTTCCTTATTATTGCCATTGCGCATCCTTAGGTCAAAAACGCCTCCAATGGCGTTGCCAAACTCTGCGGGAAAGCCGCCGGTATAAAAATCAGAATGGGTCAAAACATTGGTGCTCAACATACTGATGGAGCCACCCGAACTACCGAGAGAACCGTAGTGATTGGGATTGGGAATGTCTACCCCTTCCAATCGCCAAATGTTGGAACGGGGAGAATTGCCGCGAATACTCAGCTCATTGGCCAAATCATTATCCGTTCCCGTAGTTGAAACGCCAGCAAAGCTCATCGCCATTCGAGCGGGATCGTAGCTACTGGCAGCATAGCGTTTGGTTTCATCCATCGAAAAAGTACGTGCACTATTGACGGCCATTTCATTGACCGAAGCTGTCAGGTCAACTTCTGCGTTGATTTCGATCTCGGGAAGTGCCAATGGGGATTCAGTCAACTCAATTTGTAGGACCATTTCCTTCCCGGAAATGACTTTTAACTCGGGTAGACTAATCGGTTCGTAGCCCAAATAAGCGGCATTGATCTGATGGCGGCCAATGGGGACGTTTTTGAGCTCAAATTGGCCCATGATATCGGTCGAAGTTCCATAGCTTCGCCTCTGGGACTGAATCCATACACTCGCACCAATCAAAGGCATTTTTGAATCTTTATCGATTACGGTGCCCCGAATGGTTTGGCTCAGCATGAGCGGTTTGATGCGAGTGTGGAGTTTTCCTCCTTTCTTGGTCAAGTACAACTTTTTGGGTCGCGCTTGCTTGCGTAAGGTAATTTGATTACCGATTTTCTTATAGATGATATCGGTATTGGAGAATAGCTGATTTAAAATCTTGTGGAGTGGGGCGTTTTTTAGATGAAGGCTTACGCGTTTATCAAGAGAAATGAGGTGATTGCTGTAGGAGAAATCGACCGTACTTTTTTGGGTAATAAAATCCAGGGCTTGTTTGATATTGACACTATCGAGTTGGATACTCAGCTGGCGGTTGAGTAAAGATTGGGCAGATAGGCTGCTGAACAGCATACTGCAGATAAACAACAGGGGCAGGGTACGTATACGTAGACACATATTCCTTTGGTTTTCCAAAACACGGGTCGTATCAACTGTAATCATGTCATAGCAATTTGAGATTACAGTCCTGGTCTTTTTAGCTGTTGGGGCTTTTGATCTTTTGTTTTAGTTTTAAGCCTGCTAGCTGGTTGGGAAATAGGCCATTAATTACAGCCTTTTCCACTTAGGCGATAGGTATTATCTTGTTTTTTAACTTCCAAATTGAGGGCGAAAGCGATGCTTTCCAATACTTCCTCCAAATTCGTTTTTTCAAAACTTCCGGTAAAGGTACAATTTAAAATGCTTGGACTATCGGCTTCTACCTTGATTTGATAAAATCGAACAATGGTGGGTAAAATCTCCCGTAGCGTAATTTGCTCGAATTTTAGTTGTCCACTTTTCCAAGCTAAAGCATTGGAATCGGCATTTTCCGTTTTTTCCAATTTTTGCCCCGTCTTGTAATAAACGCCTTTGTCTTTGGGCATTAAAATGACTTCTTTTGCTTCATCTTGAGCACTTTCCAAAGACACTTTACCACTAAACACAGTCACCTCTACGATTGGTTCCTTGTGGTAGGCCCTAATATTAAACGTCGTACCCAGTACTTCAGTTTTGGTATCGCCCGCCTGAATGAAGAATTTTTTTCCATCTAGCTTTGCCACATCAAAAAAGGCTTCTCCTTCTAGTCGAACAGATCTTTCTTCAAACGTTTCTGGAAAAGAGATTTTTGAGTTTTTATTGAGCCAAATGATGCTTCCATCCGGTAAATTGACGGGCCTCATTTCTCCCTGGGTAGAAATGGTCGTCCAAACCAATTCTTGGGGACCCTGACCGGGTTGTAAAACCATCCAAAGCCCTACGGCAACCAGTAATAGAACGGCAGCAGCCCTCATCCAGCTGCTTTGCCAGATGGGAGGACGGAGATTTCGCACCTTTGCGGGTTGAATCCTGCTT
>JBCCSR010000565.1:0-4543 GCA_039199865.1 Bacteroidota bacterium | reverse complement strand
TTTTGGCCTTCTTCCGTGTTTATTCTGGTGCTTTGAATGCTGGATCTTACGTGATGAATACGCGTTCTGGTAATAAAGAGCGGATCTCTAGAATCTATCAGATGCATGCCAATAAGCAGAATCCAATCGAACGTGTAGAAGCGGGGGACATTGCTGCGGGAGTCGGGTTTAAAGATATTCGTACCGGAGATACCCTTTGTGATCTCGACAAGCAAATCGTGTTGGAAAGTATGACTTTCCCCGATCCAGTAATTGGTATTGCAGTTGAGCCGAAAACGCAAAAAGATGTGGACAAGTTAGGGATGGCTTTGGCCAAATTGGCGGAAGAGGATCCTACTTTCCAGGTAAAATACAATGAAGAGACCAACCAGACCGTAATTAGCGGAATGGGAGAGTTGCACTTAGAAATTATTGTTGATCGCCTCAAGCGAGAATTCAAGGTCGAGTGTAATCAAGGAGAGCCTCAAGTCAATTATAAAGAAGCTTTGCAGACTTTGGTTAGCCACCGGGAAAGATTGAAAAAGCAAACGGGTGGTTCTGGTTTGTTTGCCGACATGGAATTCGAATTGGGCCCTGCTGACGAAGAATTTTTGGAAAGCGAAGATTTCAAAAGTGGTAAGAAGCAGTTGCAGTTTGTCAACGATATCCGAGGAGGGTCTATTCCAAGAGAGCTGTTACCCTCCGTTGAGAAAGGCTTTAAGGCCATGATGAAAAACGGTATTTTGGGTGGATTTACCATTGATAGTATGAAAGTCAGAGTATTTGACGGAAGTACTCACCCGGTGGATTCTAAGCCCATTGCTTTCGAATTGTGTGCCAAGGAAGGTTTCAAAGCGGCTGCTCCAAAAGCTAAGCCGGTCTTACTGGAACCGATTATGAAGCTAGAAGTCGTCACTCCTGACGAGTACACGGGGTCTGTAATTGGAGATTTGAACCGAAGAAGAGGAATTCCTACCGGACAAGAACCAAGAGCAGGCGGCGCAATTGCCATTTCTGCGACGGTACCTTTATCCGAGATGTTTGGCTACGTTACTACCTTGCGTACCATTACTTCCGGACGTGCTTCTTCTACCATGGAGTTTTCTCATTATGATCCTGCACCGAAGAACATTGCTGCGGATGTCATTGAGAAGGCTAAAGGCACTGTAAAAGTTTAAGAAATACATAGAGTCACTTCAATTTTCGAATTGAAGTGATTTTTTTGATAGATACTTTGTAATAATTAGCGGATTTCTGGATACAAATGTGTATTTTTGCCCCGCTAATTTCAATTTTCAAACACAAAAAGGGTAATGAATCAAAAAATCAGAATCAAACTCCGTTCTTACGATCACAACCTGGTCGATAAGTCCACGGAAAAGATAGTTAAAACTGTCCGCAATAGTGGTGCCGTTGTAACTGGTCCGATTCCGCTGCCCACCGAGAAGAAAATCTTTACCGTCCTGCGTTCACCGCACGTCAATAAGAAGTCTCGGGAGCAGTTTCAGTTGCGTACCCACAAAAGATTGATCGAGATCTATACACCTACGCAAAAAACAGTTGATGCTTTGTCAAAACTGGAACTGCCCAGCGGAGTAGACATCCAAGTAAAATTGACGTAATTATCAGTTAGTTTTTGCTGTTATCCTGAATGCCTTGAATTCTTTTCTACAAGAAAAGAGCTCTCGGAAATGAAGTTGTAAATTACTGAAAACCAGTTTTTTATAGTCATATATTTATCGTTTTGGTTGCCAAAACGTTGAAAAGCGTTCAGTATTTTTTTATTCAAAAATTCAATTGTTGTGAACGGTATAATTGGTAAAAAAGTTGGTATGACCAGCATCTATGATGAGGCTGGAAATAATCTTGCCTGTACGGTTGTTGAAGCAGGTCCTTGTGTCATTACTCAGGTAAAAACTGGGGAGGAAAAAGATGGATACAATGCTTTACAACTCGGGTTTGGCGATGCCAAAGCCAAGAACACATCCAAAGCCCTCCTGGGCCACTTCGACGCTGCCAAGACAGCTCCAAAACGCAAAGTTGTTGAGTTTCGTGATTTTAATTTAGATCAACTCAATGGTGATGTTGCTGAAGATGGAAGTGAAATCGCTCCTGCCGAGAAAAAACAAGGTGATCTTTTAATGGTTTGGGAGGTATTCTCAGAGGGAGATGTGGTCAGTGTAGTTGGTACTTCAAAAGGTAAAGGTTTTCAAGGTGTTGTCAAACGCCATGGTTTCGGTGGGGTCAACGATGCAACTCACGGTCAGCACAATCGTCAACGCTCTCCTGGTTCAATTGGTGCGGCTTCTTATCCCGCCAAGGTAACCAAAGGGATGCGGATGGCTGGAAGAACCGGAGGAGGCCGCGTGAAAATTAAAAATCTGGAAGTAATCAAAATATTTCCCGATAAAAATCTCATCCTTATCAAAGGAGCAGTTCCAGGACATAAGGGTTCATTTGTAATCATTGAAAAATAGAACGGACATGAAACTCGATATTGTAAACATTGAAGGTCAAAAAACCGGCAAACAGGTCGATCTCCCCGATTCTATTTTCGGAATTGAACCAAATGACCACGCCGTTTATCTCGCAGTGAAGCAATACCAAGCGAATCAGCGCCAGGGAACGCACAGTGCCAAAGAGCGAGGTGAGGTAAAAGGATCTACTCGAAAAATTAAACGCCAAAAAGGAACGGGAACGGCCCGTGCGGGAGACATCAAAAACCCCCTCTTCAGAGGAGGAGGTCGAGTTTTTGGGCCAAGACCCCGTACGTATGGCATCAAGCTCAACAAGAAAGTACGTCAGTTAGCTCGTAAGTCGGCTTTATCCAGTAAGCAAAGTAGCGGTCAAATCGTTGTGTTAGAAGACTTCACTATGGAGTCCCCGAAGACGGGCCAATACCTTAATATTTTGCAAAAACTGGAAGTTGCGGATCACCGTAGTCTTTTGGTTACGGAAGATTTGGACCGCAGTCTGGTACTGTCAAGTCGCAATTTGCAAAAAGCAGCCGTGACGCGAGCTGCCGACCTAAATACTTATGATATTCTCAACACCCATACGCTGATTCTATCAGCAGGCGCGATTGAGAAAATCAAAGAAACTTTTGCTTAACATCTTAGTTGCTCAATACAATGGCAAAGAATACAATATTAGTAAAACCCATCATCACGGAAAAAGCAGAAATGCTTTCTGAAGAACTGAATCAGTACAGTTTTGTGGTGCACAAAGCAGCCAACAAGGTTGAAATCAGAAAGGCAGTTGAAAAGATGTACAGCGTAAATGTATCTTCGGTCAACACTATTGTTGTCCCTGCCAAAGCCAAAAATAGAAATACGCGCTCCGGAGTCATCAAAGGATATGTAGCAGGCTATAAAAAAGCAATCGTTACGTTGGCCGAAGGCGAAGAGATCGATTTCTTTGGCGACATTTAATTAGTGGCGGTTCTACTCCGCAAGGAGCCAATCGCAAACACTTATTTTTTAGAACGAAATGATTCGTTTTGGCTTTTTTAAGCCCAACATGATAAATTTAGAAAGATGCCAGTTAAAAAGTATAATCCAATTACGCCGGGTACTCGCTTTAGAGTTGGAAATTCATTCTCTGAGGTTACCACGGATAAGCCGGAAAAAAGCTTGCTCGCTCCACTCAAGAAAAGCGGTGGACGGAATAGAAAAGGTAAGATGACGGTTCGTCAAAGAGGTGGTGGGCATAAGCGGCGTTACCGAGTCATCGACTTTAAGCGAAATAAAGATGGCGTTGCAGCAACGGTAAAAACAATTGAGTATGATCCCAACCGTACTGCTTTCATTGCTTTACTAGAGTACAGCGATGGAGAGAAGCGTTACATCATTGCTCCTGATGGTTTGAAAGTAGGCGATCAGCTTTCCTCTGGTGAGGATGCGACTCCCGATGTTGGAAATACCATGTTCCTCAGTAAAGTGCCTCTAGGTGCTGTAATTCACTCGATCGAAATGCAACCCGGAAAGGGCGCTTCTATTGCTCGCAGTGCAGGAACTTATGGCCAGTTGATGAGTCGTGAAGGAAAGTATGCTATCGTAAAGATGCCTTCTGGTGAGGTTCGCCGAATTTTGTTGACTTGTCGTGCTACGATTGGGTCAACCTCCAATCCAGATCACGGCTTGCAGGTTTTGGGTAAGGCGGGTCGCAAAAGATGGTTGGGTCGACGTCCGAGAGTTAGAGGGGTAGCCATGAACCCAGTTGATCACCCAATGGGAGGTGGTGAAGGTAAGGCTTCTGGAGGACATCCACGTTCTAGAACGGGAGTTATGGCCAAAGGTCAGAAAACTCGAAATCCGAAGAAACGATCAAGCCGTTTGATCATTTCTAAGCGTAAATCAAAAAATTAATTAATCAATTATACAATGGCTCGATCAATCAAAAAAGGACCTTACGTTTTTCACAAGCTGCTTAAAAAAGTAGAAAAGGCAAAAGAGTCCAAGAAAAAGATGGTAATCAAGACTTGGTCACGTGCGTCGATGATCATCCCCGATATGGTAGGAGAGACCATCGCAGTACACAACGGAAAAACTTTTGTTCCCGTTTT
>JBCCSR010000564.1:0-4543 GCA_039199865.1 Bacteroidota bacterium | reverse complement strand
TTTAATGCCATCATTAATATTGAGGCAGAATACAAGGGATTGAGTACTGCCCTTACCAATTTTATCTCAGAGTATTTCAGTCAGGGTATTAGTTCGGATGTTGAGTCGGAGGCGCGAAAGGCACACAATGTGGATTTGATTATGTTTTTGAGTGGTGAACTACAACAACCAGACATCAACTTTGACATTCGCTTTCCTGGCTTGGACGGTGAACTCAGAAATTATACGGAGAGCAAACTGCGCATCATTCGACAGGATCAGGCGGAGCTCAATCGGCAGGTCTTTGGTCTGATGGTTTTGGGTGGATTTTTACCTTCCGGAAATAGCAATGTTTTTGCGGGACGAGGAGGAATCATTCCCATCAATACGCTATCCGAGTTGTTGTCCAACCAATTGTCCATTTATTTGACGGAACTGTTATCCGAGGTATTTACCGATGTTGGCTTTATCTCCGGGGTTGATTTCAATATCAATTACAATGTCTACCAAGCGGATGAGATCTTACAAGGGGATAGGGTCGTTAGTACGGGAAGCGAATTGCAGCTCAACTTGAACAACAATCTCTTTAATGATCGACTTTCGGTCAATCTCGGCGGTAATATCGATTGGGGCGGCGGTTTTGGTTCGGACAATGGTGCATTCCTTGCGGGGGATGTGGTTATCGAATATGTATTGACCAATAATCGACGATTTAAAGTCCGTTTCTACCAGTTGACGGATCGGACTTTAGCGGGGATAAGAAATAGAGTGGGTTTTGGTTTGAGTTATCGTAGAGAATTTGATTCCTTTAAAGAGTTTCTGGGGGGGATGAAAAACGCAGCACTGCAAACTGTTTCCAACGAGCAGAACTCAGGGACGAATTGATTCATTTAGGACGATTTAAAAAACAATTGACCGATTTCATGAAATAATTTGAACGGAAGTTCATGGAGTACCAAACATTTCATGAAATCCAGAGGGGAAAGTTATTTTTTGAGTGCTATTTAGTTATCGTCTTCAAACCATTTTTCCCGTTTCCGATAGACGGTCCCTTTAAAAAGGGCCAAGGTAGCTCCCTCCTGATTTTCCACTTTTACATCGTATCGGCCCAATTGATTACTAAGGTGTGTCTCGGTAGCAATGGCCCGGATGACTTCTCCCGGTTTCACCGCCATGACGTGAGCGATAGAAGTTTCTATCGAAACGGCTTTACGGCCTCGTGAATTGGAGGCAAAGGCCAGCGCACTGTCTGCAAAAGCAAAAGTAATGCCTCCATGAGCAATATTAAAACCATTGGTCATTTCCCGGCGGACGATCATTTCTAGGGTACAGTATCCCATACCTTCTGTTATTCTTTTGATGCCCAGCCATTGACTGTAGTCGTCATTTTCAAACATCGCATCGATGATTCGGGTGGCTAGTGGATTGTTGGGAGGGGGCATAGGATTGGGTTTTTAAGTTTTTTTATTGCCTTCATCTTTAAGAGGAAGCGAGGTCTTTTGCCGACGCGTTCCAAGTCCGACAATCAAAAAACAAATGAGCAGAATGGGAATGAAGGATTCAAAACCGAACAACCATGCTTTGGGCAACCAACCATAATAAAAGCTGAGGAGTAAGCACTGTCCAATCCCAATAGAAGCGATTCCATAGGCAGGATTGACTTTTCCGACCCTTAAGATGAAAAGCGTCAAGGGAAATAAAATGGCCAAGCCCGCGAAGGACAGTTTGCCCATGTCAAAAATGGTGGCGAAAGGTTTGAAGGCAATGAATAAACCAATGAGTGCAAAGATGGCCACAAATACCCTACCGATAGCGACTTCTTTTTTAAAGTCAACTTCGCGTTGGCTAATCGGTAAATAAAAATCTCGGGTGGCAATGGTACTGAGGGCCAACAGTTGAGAGTCCAGGGTCGACATAAACGCAGCGATGGCCCCCGTCATGACCAATGCGGCAAACCAATCGGTAGTATGCTCTACCAGCATCATCGGAAGAATTTGGTCCGCTGCTTTGCCTTCTAAACCGGGGAAAGACAAATGTCCAAGTACACCAATGATTACTGGAAATAGGGAAATCACTAAAGGGATACCAGCATAAAGTAGGGCGGACTTTCGCAAATGGCTTAAATCTCTGGCAATGTAAAAGCGCATAAAGAGTTGGGGAAACATAGGAATACAAAACAACCAGACAATGAGTAGGCTAAACCATTTTTGCGGACTGTACTGTTCTCCTTTACCCGTAGGTTGAAAGAGGTCAGCCTCTGATTGAAAAAGTTGCTCGTTGGCAAAAGCCAATCCTCCAAGGTCACGACTAATAAAGATGACTGCCAGCAACATAAAGAGAATGGCGAGAAGTCCTTGTTTGAGATCCGTTTTGGCCACACTTGTCATGCCTCCGATCAGTACGTATGCAATGGTAAATACGGTAAGTAAGATTGTACCGAGGAGATAGGGGATTTGTCCACCCGTCAGATTCTCCAAGATGTATCCTCCTCCAATGATTTGTAGCGCCAAATAAGGAAGCGTATAAATGACCATGATAGATGCATAAAGATAACGGAGTGATTGACTTCCAGTTTCTCCATAGATCAATTCGGGGGGAGTTAAATAGCCTTTGTCTTTTCCGAGTTGCCACACTTTATGACCAATGATGAAAAAGGATAAGGCGGCAAAGGCAGTTCCAAAAGCCATAATAAAGTAGTAGGCATAACCGACCCGATATCCTTCTCCCGCAAAGCCGATAAAATAAAAAGCACTAAAATTAGTAGCTAAAATGGTAAAGAATAAAGCAAGCGTTCCCAAATTGCGATTGGCCAGAAAGTAGGATTCAGGAGTTTGGTTTTTAGTATTGGCACCAATCAGGCTGCCCCAAAACGTAAAGGCAAAGTAGAGGAGAAGAATGAGGTAAACCATTAGTTGTGCTCTGTTTTTCGGCTGTAGACGAAAAGGGCAGCGACCAAAAGTACATGGATGCCCATGTAGCACCATAGCCAAAAAGGCAATCCTAAAAGGCTAGGCTGATGGGAAAAGGAAATGAGGTGATGACTTTGGCTCAACAAAAAGATGGCTCCAAAGAGGAGAGCCCAAAGTAAATTTACTCGTGTTCGCTGCATTTTGAGTTGATATTGGTTGTTGCCTTAAAATGGCTGGTAAAATAGAGAATAAAGTTGAAACGATTCATTGGGAAGGGACTTTCTCCTAAAGTTTGATTTGGAGGCTGGAAATTTATTGTATTGATTTTTAGGGACTTAGCATTTTTTTAGAAAAAAGTGGTTGAAAATTTATGGAATTTGGGAGGTTGGTGCGTCTAAGTATAGCATCGGACCAATTGAAATGGGTACCTGTAGATTGGTCGATGATCATTTACATACCATTTCCTGAAAAGATGCACCAGGTTTGGGTGGCGGAGCTGTATCTTGTTGCAGTGATTGCCAAGGAGGGCGGTTTTGGGCCGATCTTGAGGGCGGGCTCCCACCCTTTGCCACAAGGTATATCCAAAATTCAAAAAATCAATATTTTACAAATGAGTCCACTCTCCTAAAACAAGCATTTAGGGCTTCCCGAAGAAAATACTATTTTTGGCAAGTTATGAGGTACTTTTTTCATTTGGCATATCTAGGAAATCAATATCACGGTTGGCAGCGTCAGCCCAACGTGATTGGTATACAAGCTATTGTGGAGGAGGCCTTGTCTAAGATTTGTAAAAGAACAATCACAGCTATCGGTTGTGGGAGAACGGATGCGGGAGTACATGCAAGTCAGTATTTTCTACACATCGATCTAGCAAAAGCCTGGACTTTTGACCCTGTATTTCGACTCAATAAAATATTGCCCAAAGACATTGCAGTCTTTGATTGCATTGAAGTTGCCCCCACTGCGCATGCGCAGTTTGATGCCAGACTACGCAGCTATGATTATTTTATTCACGGTGAGAAAGATCCCTTCTTAGCGCATACGAGTAGCCTCTACGAGCTTGACGGATTAAATTGGGAAAACTTACAAGCAGCGGTTGCGCTGCTGGAAAAGCATACCGATTACTATGCCTTTTGCAAACGCCCTGATTTGTATCCACATACCCGTTGTCATGTTGAACTGGCCCAACTACAAAGAAGTCGAGATGGCAAGCGACTGCGTTTTCGCATTCGTGCTAATCGGTTCCTGCATGGTATGATCCGTCTGATCGTAGGCAATCTATTGGAAGTGGGAAAAGGTAAAATTACGGTAGCGGATTTTGCTTTAGCATTAAAGGAAAGACAGCCCTTTCGATTTTTCAATGCCGCCTATCCACAAGGATTATATCTTGCAAAAGTGGAATATCCTTATTTGAGCAAAGCGGTAAAATCTAGTTTTTATCATCTGGTCAATGCGGGCTTTGATTAGATGATGACAGTGGTTAAAGCTCGTCCGCTTCTGCCTCGTATTGTCCCATCATTTCTTTTAAACGTTTTTGGATGCGTTTCCGCAACCGTTTGGGTTTTAGAACAAGCATGGTTTCCCCAAAACCCATAATTTCGCGTTCCAATTCAAAATTGTGGCGAACCCGTATGGTGATGATGACACCTTTTCGT
>JBCCSR010000563.1:0-4543 GCA_039199865.1 Bacteroidota bacterium | reverse complement strand
GGCGATGTATTTACCCGTGAAAACCTTGCAGCCATAGAAGAATTAACGGCTGAGGCTTGGAATACACCCTATTCTTCAAGAGTAGATGCTATTACCAATTTTCAGCACACTTCAGCAGAGGGGGATGACCTCTATGTTGATGATTTGTCTTACGGATCGATGAACAAAAGCGAAGCGGAGATTGCCTCCATCAAAAGTAAGGCGCTAAATGAACCACTTTTGGTCAATCGGCTGATCAATGAAAAAGGAAGTGTTACGGCCATTAATGTGACGGTGCGATTGCCGGGTGAAGATAGTGCAAAAGAAATTCCGGAGGTCACGCAATTTACTCGAGATATGATTGCCACTTTTCAAGATGAACATCCCCATTTCGCGGTTCACACCTCCGGATTGGTTCCCCTAAACACGGCCTTCTTTGAATCCTCTCAGAAGGATTTGATGCTGACCATGTTGATGTTAGTGATTGTGATCTTAACCACTTTGTTGTTGACCAGAAATATCTATGCTACCATTGCGACGCTTTTTGTAGTCTTGTTTTCTATCATTAGTGCGGTGGGGTTTGTGGGAATCATGGGCATCAAGATTACGCCACCTTCAGCGGTGTTTCCTACCATGATTTTGACCTTGGCCGTGGCGGATAGCATTCATATTTTGATTACTATGCTGCAAAAGATGCGAAAAGAGGGATTGGATAAATATGCAGCACTAGTCGAGTCGATGCGTCTGAATTTTATGCCGGTTTTGATCACTAGTCTGACGACGGTAATTGGATTTTTAACTATGAATTTCGGGGATGTTCCTCCTTTCTGGGATCTTGGAAATATTACCGCCTTTGGAATGACAATGGCTTTTCTTTATTCCACTACCTTATTGCCCGCGGTGATGGCCATTTTACCCGTCAAGGTAAAAGTAAAAAAAGAAGTCGCAAGCGAGTCAACCAGCTGGTACACCCGCTTGGGACAGTTTGTGGTTCGACAACCACTTCGGTTAAGTGTAGTTTCTGTTGTAATTATTGGTCTGCTAAGTTTTCTCGCTACCCGGAATGAGTTTAACGATGAGTTTGTCAACTATTTTGATCCCTCTGTTTCCTTTAGGGCAGAGACCGACTACATCAGTGAAAATCTTACTGGGATTTACAACGTAGAATTTTCCATCGGGAGTGGAGAGAGCGGAGGCATTAACAATCCTGATTATTTGCAGAAGCTCAATGCATTTGAAAATTGGTTGAACGATCAACCAGAAACGGTTCACGTTAATGCCTTTAGTGAAGTCGCTCGCCGAGTCAATCGATCTATGCATGGGGATGATGCTTCCTTTTACCGCATCCCGGACAATCGGGAAGAGGCGGCACAGTATCTATTGCTTTACGAATTGTCCTTACCTTTTGGGCTAGACCTCAACAACCAAATCAATGTCGACAAGTCGGAGACCCGGGTGACCGCAACCATTGAGAATGTCTCTAGTGCAGAAATGATCGCCTTTTCCAAAAGGGCAGAACAATGGTTACACGCGAATACTCCCCAAGCGATGCATGCCATTGGCGTTAGCCCGACCTTGATGTTTTCCAAACTTGGTTTTCGGCAGGCAGACAGCATGCTTAGAGGCAACATCATTGCCTTGATCCTCATTTCTTTGGTCTTGATGATCGCCCTTCGAAATGTAAAACTTGGTTTGTTGAGCATCATTCCCAATGTTACTCCGGTATTGGTTGGCTTTGGCATCTGGGCCCTCTACAATGGGCAGATCAATACTGGGATGGTGGTCGTTTTTGGAATGACCCTAGGTATCATCGTTGACGATACCGTACATTTTTTAAGTAAATTTTTAAGAGCGCGTCGGGATTTGGGTTACTCGGCACCAGAGGCAGTTATTTATGCTTTTGAGACGGTAGGCAAAGCATTGGTGACCACAACTATGGTGTTGCTGGCAGGTTTCTTTGTATTGTCTCAGTCTTCTTTTGCCTTAAATAGTTATATGGCCCGCATTACGACCGTGATCATCACTGCGGCTTTGGTCATCGATTTTATTCTATTGCCTTCATTGCTTATTCTAACTAGCAAGTCAACCGATGAGGAAGAACGCCCTGAGGTGGAGGAATTGACTTCAAAGTTACAGTTGAATCAATAAATATTGATTGAGGCAGGTGGCTCTCTGATCAGAAGTTGTGAAGTCTGCCTCACTATTGAAACCTTACTTCATTTTTAAAATATAAAAAAAGATACATCATGAAATCATTATTTTTTGCATTGGCTTTATTGCTGACTACCACCTCTTTTTTTGCCCAAAGTGCTCAAAGTACCTTAAGTCCAGAAGAACGGGGCCTCGAAATCGCCAAGGCGGCCGAAACTGCAGATCTTGGATTCAACAGTTCAATTGTAGAATTAAAGATGATTTTAAAAAATAAAAATGGCCAGACCAGTGAACGTGCCTTAACGACCAAAACCCTAGAACTGACGGAGGATGGCGATAAATCAATGATTGTTTTTAAAAGCCCAAAAGATGTAAAAGGAACGGCTTCTTTAACTTACACGCACAAAAAAGGAGCGGATGATCAGTGGCTATACCTGCCTGCGGTGAAAAGGGTGAAAAGAATTTCTTCCAACAACAAATCTGGCCCTTTTGTGGGGAGTGAATTTGCGTATGAAGATTTGTCTTCCCAGGAGGTGGAAAAATATTCTTACAAATTTTTGGAAGCAAAAGGCAGTCTACTGATGGTCGAACAAGATCCAGTCGATCCCAAATCTGGTTACACCCGACGCGTGGTGGCTTACAATGCCGATAGAGGCTATCGCATTGAATCCATTGAGTTTTACGATCGAAAGAATGCGTTGTTGAAAACCCTAATTTATAAAAACTACCAGCTCTACAAAGACAAACACTGGCGAGCAGCAGTCCTGCACATGGTCAATCATCAAAGCAATAAGGAAACGATGCTCAACTTTGGAGCGTATGACTTTGATGCCAACTTGAAAGAGAAAGATTTCACTCAGGTTTCCCTCAAACGAGCGGGAAGATAGGATTCCCTTTGGAATGTCAGACGGCAGATTTTAGCAGCATGATTGAAGATCGTTTTAGGTGTATCTCCAACGGAGATATGCCTAGAATGCCTGGTTTGGAGTCTTGATATCAAGCGCTATCGTCTGATGTTTGGTCATCAAAATTCACCAAAATACTTTCAAAATGAAACCTCAACTGATTTATTTGCTATGGGCCGTTTTGAGCCTTCCACTCTTGGTTGAAGCTCAGGAGGAGCGGGAATCCCAATTCAATCAGGAATTTGAACTCGAATTGAAATCAGAGTATCGGTATTTTTTCCAAAGTGGACAATTTGAGGGGCAGAAAGATCATTTTCCTTCAATTGCTATTCAGCCTCAATATACCATTGATTGGAATGAGAGTTTGGAAAGTATCAATTTTACGGGCTTTTTCCGCTTGGATCGGGATCGTGCAAGGACCCACTGGGATATTCGAGAATGGTACTACCAAAAAGCCCATCACACTTGGGAGTTGAGTGTAGGTTTAAAAAAGATCTTTTGGGGCGTAGCAGAAAGCAATCATTTGGTGGACATTATCAACCAAACAGATCAGGTGGAAAGTTTTGATGGGCAGGAAAAGTTGGGACAAGCGATGGTACAATTCACCTGGGTATTTGACCGTTTGGGCACCTTTGACTTCTTCTATTTGCCACATCATCGCAAACGGACTTTTGCCGGAACGTATGGCCGACTAAGATTTGCCGATGTGATTGATGCCAATGAACTGGACTATGAAAGTGGTGCCGGAGCATGGCGCCAAGATTTGGCTTTGCGTTGGTCCCATTATTTCGGCATTGTAGATATTGGTTTGTCTCATTTTTATGGAAATGGACGAGAACCCCTTTTTGCTTTTGATACAGAGGGAACCATCATAGCATTTTATCCGGTCATTCATCAGTCGGGACTTGATCTACAAGTTACCCACGATGCCTTTCTTTGGAAATTAGAAAGCATTTATCGTTATGCGGAAGACCAGGACTTTGTGGCCTTGGCCGCAGGAGTGGAATATACCTTTAGCAATATTCGGGAAAGTGGAATTGATTTTGGCTTGTTGACAGAATACTCATACGACGGTCGCGATGAATGGGCTTTGAGTGCACTTGAAAATGACCTTTTCTTTGGAAGTCGCCTCACCTTTAATGATGTTCAAGATACCAATATTCTCTTTGGGGGAATTTTGGATCTGAATAGCAGTAGTAAGGTTTTTAGTGTGGAGGCTTCGCGTCGCGTTGGAAGCAATTGGAAAGCGGAAATTGAAGCTCGGATTTTTAATCAGATTGATAACCGAGAATTGTTGTTGTCCAATTTTAGAGCCGATAGTTTTATCCGCATGAGCCTTTCTCGTTTTTTTTGAGCAGTGATTGATCGGTGAATAGTAGAGGGATGACAACTGTTTTCCCTTTACCGTTCATCGTTGCTTCTAAAACAAAAAGAGGGAAGCAAAATTAAATGCTTCCCTATCACTTAAAAGTAGTTGATTACAAAATTATTATTCTTTGACTACTCTG
>JBCCSR010000562.1:0-4545 GCA_039199865.1 Bacteroidota bacterium | reverse complement strand
TTCTGTTTCCACTACAATTTTTCCTTTAAGGAAACTTCCATCTTTGAGATAAATGGTGTTGGGAGGAACGAAATTTTGAGCGGTGGCACTTGCCCAGATCAGGATTAGTCCAAAAAAGAGGGCCAATTTTTTGATCGTTTGCATGGGGAAAAGTATTGAAAATGAGTGAAAAATAATGGATAACCTAAAGGAAAGGTTACCCATTATTGTAATTGAGAGAGAATAATATATTGCTTAACGATTGGCGCGGATGAGACTCAATTGCTCTGGGTTTGAAGGGTCGGAAACATCGAATTGATAGAAACCATCTTCACCGATGAGCAATAGGCGATTAGGGTTGCCGCTCAATCCGATGACATCATAAGCGTCGAATCCTTCCAAATGCGCTCTTTGGTTGCGATCCAACTCAAGCGGCTGACTTACATCAAATACTTTCAAACCGAATTCCCCTTCGCATAGATACAAATGATCATCCAAGATTGAAAGACCGTGTGGATTGTCCATTTCGATACTGCGCTCTAAAATGGGATTGAAAATATCGCTGATATCCAAGACGTCTAACTGGTTGAGACTGGTAAAACCACCACAGTTGGGACCTTCGTGGATGGTTACATATGCATAATCACCACTGACATAAACGGGATCACAACCAGTAAAGTGGGTGTATCCAGAAATGTAAGTTGGATTGGCAGGATCGCTCAAGTCATAAATATCCATTCCGGTGTTGGAACCGATAAATAATTTCTGCTCATGATAGAGAATGGTTTCGATGTTCCAGTTTTGTAGAGGAATGTCCTGAACGAAATTTGGACAGTCATTAGCGCTGATGTCAAAGACTTTCAATTCCCACTGATCGACGATGTACAAATAGTTATCGTACATGGTAAAACGAGCGAAAGAGCCGCCTTGTCCATCCACACTTCCTGCTTGGTTCACACTTCCTGCTTCATCCACACTTCCACCAGCGGGTGTTGACAAATTTGCAGATTCAAGAAATATCGGTCCACCGATGTCTCCACCAAAACTGCTGCAATCTATCGTTTCCGTCACCTCTTCATAATCATAATGCGTCAGGATGCCCTGGCTAGATTCTCCTTGGTGTGGATAGACGTCTTCTACTCTTTTCAATAAGCTTACATTGCGTACATCATTGATGTTGATGGCCAATAAGTCCGTGTAATTATCGGCGTAAAGCGTATTGTTACGAACAGAGAGGTCGAGGTTTCCTGGGATAGCCATAAAACTGATCGGCGTTGGATTTGAGGGATCGCTATTGTCAATGACGTGAATACCTTCTCGCTTTTCGTTGACGAATAGGTAATCATTGTAGATGTATAGTTTTCCTGGATTGACCATTTCCCGATCGCTTTCCGACTTGATATCCGCACGAATTTCTTCCCAGCTTAGATAATTGGGAATGGCTTTTTGGTAGGTGATTTCCCGCTCACATTTATCCTTAGTACAACTTTGCATGGCAACAACTAAGAGGAGGAGACAAAGCAGTGGTAATGATTGAATTTTCATATGGAATTTATTTTTTATCCTAATTTAAGTGTTTTCAAAATTAAATACCTATCAAGCTAGACGGCATCGTTTTGAAAAAGGGTTGGGTGCGATTGAAAAAAAAGTACAAATTTAGGTGACGAGGTTAATCAAGGTACGATAATCATCAAAAGGGGCGTCCTGATCTTTCATTTCGAGTAACTCTAGTAGCATTTCACCATACTCGTCTTCCAGCTCTGGTAAGGTATGTTTGGTCCGAATTTCAATTTGTCCATTCTGGACTTGTTCCAAACGCCAAAGATAGGTTTTTTCCATCCTTTGCCAGATGCGTTCATTGATTTCCAAGTGGTCTTGATCGGCTTGAATAGCGACGGCTTCTTTGAAGGCCAATTGATTGCGCGCAATCAGCTTTCCATTTTCTAAAATAAAATAGGCAGTGTGTGCCCAGGTATTGTCTTGAGTCAGTAGTTTGGAATACATGACCAATTGTAAATCTTCCTCGTTCTTGATCATTTTTTCCCGGCGAACAGCCCCGCGCCATTTCAGATCGACGACGGCCAGTTCTTCCCCTCTACTCAAAACCAAGTCAGCTTTTCCTTTGATGGGTAAGCCAAAGAATTGGTCTTTCATCGATTGCTCAATACCTTTTATTTGCCAGCCATTGTCTTGAATCAAAGAGAGCAAACTCCAAGCGGCATATTTAATTCGATTGAGAAAAGCTATTTTCTCCGGTTCTCTGCCGTACATCAAAAGCACAGCACCTTCCTTGGATAGCAACTTATTGGCTTGATCATCCACCCACTGATAGACCTTTTCCTTTTCCCAATGTTCAACGGATTCTTGTAAAAGCAATTCAAAAAATCGGTGCGACAAATTGCCCATCAGGGTAATATCGGGGACAATGCTTAGAATGGAGGATTGCCTCAACCCAAGTTTGTGTCGGAAAACCCATTGATAAGGATAGTAAAATAGGGTATTTAAACTACTAAAGGTCTCTTGTTCGTTTTGTCCCAATTGCTTGGCGGATTTGATTTGCAAAAAGGCTTTGGGTTTTCCCAGTTGTCGATTATTCAATTGTTGGGATTGCGGCATTGAGAAGACCGCATCAAAGTGAGCATTGTGTGCTTGATTGTCAATTGTAAAAGTGATCGCCTCCAAATCTCCAAAACAGGCCTCCAATTCATCTTTTAAAGGATGGGGGAAAACTGTTTGACCATTTACTTTTTCTGGAATCATCAAGAGCAGTCGTTTTTGACATTGTTGAATGCCAATGGGGCGTTGCCAAAGTAGTCTTGCATTTTGAATTTGAGGGCCCTCCAACTGGATCTCTTTCTTTGCGAAATATTTGATTTCTGACTGATACCAGTGGGAAAAAAAGTAATCTCTTTCATTTTGAGTGAAGTTCCACCATAGGACTTCGTCTACCGGTTTGATACAGGTACTTGAATGGTGGACATAGGGCAAATGGCCAACTTCTCGTTCTTTGAAAACAACGGGAGAAGGCTCATAGATGGTTCGGACAATGCGTTCGAGTTCTAACATGGACAGCAGATTCAGGGAGGGAGGGAGCGCTTCTAAGAGATCGACAATGCGTTGTGCCTGTCCAATTAAAACGCTAAAGGAACTGCTATTGGTTTTGTTGCCTTCCTCCAGTTCACGAGCCCAGGAATTGAGTTCAGCAAAGAGTTCGATGGCTTCTGACTTGGGTACCTTTTGCTGAGCGTTGTACCTTTTGCGTTCAAACCAGAGATTGAACTGATTTTGGATTTTGTAGAATTCTTTTTGCGAGACCCGTTCGGCTAGGTCATTGAAATAACGTTGCTTCATGATATACCAGCCCTCTCCATTGAGGCCCGGAGTATTGGCCATTTGCCTGGCAATCTCAACCGCCAAATCATCCGCTAATGGTTTGACTGAGAGAGAGACAAATTCCATGATTTTATAAGGGTCAATGGGATGCCACAAAAAGGTGGTGATGAGCTTCAGTATTTGTAGGCTTGGTCTTGCGGGAGAAGCGGACTGAATACCCAAGCTCGGTAAGCCTTCTTGAATCAGTGCATTATCTAAAGCTCGGTTTTTCTCGGGGATAATACAGAGTGGTCGATAGCTGGGGTTGTCTTTAAAAAGCTGTGCCAACCAAGCCGCGCCTTCCGTTTCCCTCTGGGTTTTGACAATCAAAACTGACCCGTCCTTGTGTAAGGGGAAAGGAGAGGAGCTGCCCTCTTTTTTACTTAAAAACCTCTGTAAATTTGCTAAGTCGCTCTTCCCCTTTGCCGGAGTTACTCCTGATTGTTCGATGATCGTTCCACTTTCTTGTAAAAGTTGCAACAAATGTTGCAAATGATTGGGCAGCAAATGAAAAGGCTCAATATGGCAAAGCTTTTTAACGGGGACTTTTCTTTTTGGTAAAGTCGTCAACACTTTTTGGAAACGATCTGCTATACCAATGGCCAACTGGAGCCCCTGCGGATTGAATAAGTCTTTGTTGGGGGCGGTTTTAAAGATGCTGGCCAAGCCAGCTAATGAACGTAGACGTTCTGGCATCTGATCTTCCACTTCGAAATTCCATCCCGCCAATATCAATTCATCTCGGAGGGCCAACAGGGCAGTGGCGGTAGCAAATTGATCGGCAGCAAAGGAACCCGCAAAAAAGCTATTGGGATGACTTTCTAACCACAGACTCATGGCCTGTCGGAACTGCTCAATGCGTAAATGTTCATTATTATTTGGCCAGCCAATTAAGCCCAGGTGAGATTCCAGCAGATAGAGCAGCGATTGGGGCCCCAGATAATGGATACCTCCTTCTACTTGTTGTGAATTGGATAGGTAGATTGGGTCATTCAACTCAAGGCCAAAATAAATAGTCATACTCACAAAAGATCAATGATTGATATGGGTCAAAGGTAGCTAAAGAAGACTAGAAAAAGGCAGTTTTTTTATCGAGGCCAGCAGGCCAGGGCATTTTACTCCACCAAAATTAAAAAGGGTAAAATATGTTTTCTGTAGATGTATGGCTCGAGATTTTACGAAATTTTAAATATT
>JBCCSR010000561.1:0-4554 GCA_039199865.1 Bacteroidota bacterium | reverse complement strand
GTTTTCTTGAACAAAGGACAGGGGCATCAATTCGCCAACTGGCCTATCACTTGGACAAAGCGTTTCAAAAGTCCTTTCAGTGCTGTCAAATTGTGACCGAACAGGTGAGGAAATAGGATTTGTCATCCGCAGCTTCAATTCTTTTCCTTGTTGAAAAACGGAAATGCCATATCCCAAAGCTCTACTTAGCCAACCAGCAACGCGATCTTGTTTGATGTCCATATAAAGTACAATATTGGCTTGACGCCGTTAAAACAAATGTTTTCCAATTTTTAAAAGGCTATTTCGCACCATGCTTATTCATTGATCACGCAGTGATGATGGCACCAATCTTCTCAACTAGTTCTTCGTATTTAATACTAAATAATTCTAGGTGAGTTGAAGCTACCGTTAGCCGATGGAACTCTCCTTTGAGGTGTTCTTTCCATTCGTCCATATCAAACTGATATCCTTCTTCCTCAGAAATGGCCTTAATGATATACGCATCCGCTTGGACTGTTCCTCTAACGGCATAATAGTTCATCATGGACCAATTGGTCTTCATCATCAAGTTGGCACGATCTATCATCTGTCTTTGCAAGCCTACTTCATCCGCCTTGATGCCAAACAATTGTTCGAGTTCATCAAAAAACACTGGATCATCATATTCAAATAATCCCGTTAGAGGTTTAATTCCCGTTTCTATTCTCGGTTTTTCCACCCGTTCCGCATCCACGAGAATCAAGGTAAACGCAATGCCTTTTTCCTCTAACTTTTTCGCCACTTCAAAAGTAACATGTACTCCAAAAGAAACCGCTACAAAATAGAAGTGCTCAAGCTGGTGTTTTTCTATAATTTGTAAAACCTCTTTTAAGGTATTTTCGGCCAGCTCATCAACTGATTGTGCCATTGGTTCTGAACCATCTAATGCAAAGCCACGAAATTGGATACCGTAGACGTTGGCCTTATTATTTAACCCTTGAGCAAAGGGATGATACAAATGGGTAACCCCCAGAGTCGGAGGAATACAAATACAATAGGCTTGGTCCTCCTTGAATTGATTCAACTTAAACGCGAGTGACTCCTGAACAACGACTGGATTAGAGGCCCTCTTCGAAATCCCTTCGATAGTTGGATTATTCATCAAGGTCACCAGTTCTAATTTAATCCCCAGCTGCGTTCGAATTTGATACATTAGTTGAATGAGCTTTAGACTTCCTCCCCCCAATTCAAAAAAGTTATCATAAATACCTATTTTAGGAACATCCAAAAGCGTTTGCCAAATTTTAACCAATTCCTCTTCTAGTCCATTTCTTGGTGCAACAAAATCTTTTTTCGACAAATTGTTTACATCGATATCTGGGAGCGCACTTCTCTCTACTTTACCACTACCACTTAGAGGTAATTGCTCCAGTTTCATCCACAAACGGGGAATCATGTAACTCGGTAGTTTTAAAGCTAAGAATTTTTCTACCTCTGCTTGATCAAAACTTTCATCGGCAATAACATAGGCAATCAACTTGGCTGTCCCATCTGTATCCTTTTGAATGATCACCACATTTTGACGAATCTGAGGATGTTGACTCAGAGTATGTTCAATCTCGCCAACCTCCACTCGATAACCATTAATTTTCACCTGATCGTCCGCTCTCCTAAGAAATTCAACCTGCCCATTGGACAACCACCTTCCTACATCGCCAGTGTAATACATCAAAGTTCCTATCTCAAAAGGATTGGGTACAAAACACTCCTCGGTCAAGGCAGGTTGATTGAGATAACCCTCGGCCAACCCCGCCCCGGCTATATACAAATTCCCAGAAACACCAATAGGCGTTTGATGACCAAGTTCATCTAATACGTGAATTTGAATATTATGAAGAGGTTGTCCAATTGGAGGAGCGTACAAGCTAGTTGCTTTCGCCTCAGTGAGATTGCTCATCGACACGCCAATCGTCGATTCTGTCGGACCATAATGGTTGTAGATTTCTCCCTCAGGAAACCTTTCCTTGGCTTTTTTGAGGAGGTCCCAAGTCATAGCTTCACCACCAGTGAGAAGATATCTGAACTTTAGATCTCTACCAGAATTCTCATCTAGTATATAATTGAGAATGGATGGCGTAAATTTGATCAAATCGATGGTATGCTCTTGGCAGTAGTCGAAAAACAAATTTGGATTTTCCAGTGTAGCCTTCGAAATGAGGTGCAGTGTTCCTCCCAAACACAATGATGGATACACCGCAGTATTCCCTAAGTCAGTGCTAATACTCGTTAAACTAGCATAAGCAAATCCAGTTGCCAATTCAAGTTTATGTTTCAAACTCCAAACATAATTCAGGAGCGAACCATCCTTGATTAGAACGCCTTTTGGCGATCCGGTAGACCCCGAGGTATAAATGATATAACAGAGCGAATCCAATGTTCGTAAAGTACCAGGTGATTTATCAGAAGAAGCTAAGATTTGATCTTGCAGTTTATCCCAATACAGAAGTGTTGTTGAGAGTACCTCTGAAAAACTATCACTGTAGCTACTTTCTGTTAAAACAAAGGAGGCTTTGCTGTCTTCAAGCATGTATTGGACTCGACCTTTAGGTAGTGAAGGATCAATCGGTACATAGCAAGCCCCTATTTTCAGAATCCCCAATATCCCTATCATTAGTGAAGTAGATCGCCCCATACAGATGGCCACTTTATCTTTTGGTGTTCCCCCCTTCCTCATTAAATAGTTGGCCAATTGATTGGCTTGCTGATTTATTTGCTGATAACTTAGTTGCTCCGACTCGAAATGGACGGCGATCTGATGGGGAGCTTTTCCGACATGTTTTTCAAAAAGGCTGATCACATTCTCTGTCTCCAGTAAAGTCAAATTTGCTCCTTGAAATGCACGCAACAATTTGTCTTTATCATCATGACTTAGGTATTGAATATCTTTTAGCTGAGTATCCAAATCGGTCAAAGCAGTTAGGGTATTCAAAAAGTGACTGGCCAATTGTTGAATGTAATCTGCCTCATAAAAAGTAGGACGATAGTAGAACTGTATGGTGTAGCTTTTGGAAGAAGGACTAAGTAAGATTAGTAAGTCTTCATCAATATTTGCCCAATTCAACTCCTGATGCAATTCCGCAAAAGTAAACAGAACATTGGTCCGTTTGGAGTCAGGGTCATCAGATTTTGAAAGCAAGTCCAAAGGATACCCTTGATACTTGTAGGCCATTTTAACAATATTCTGGCAATCATTTAAATACTTACGAATAGAATGAGAAGCATCAATTCTCAAATGTAGAGGTACTCGATCAGTAGGATATTTGAAGTATTTTCCTTCGGGGTCAAACAAAGGGGAATGGAGAATGAGATGCTCCGAGGTATTATATTTTTTCAAAACAAAAGCAAACATGGCAAACATACAGACATAAAGTCTCGAGTCGTTACCATCTGTTACCGCAGTGAGAATCGATTTTTCTTTAGCGCTTAAAGTATGTTCAAAGCCCAGTTCCAAATCATCTGTCGAACTCGCTTTGTCTCTCTTTTGTCGAAACAAAAAAGAGCTAGAGAATTCCGTCAATTGGTGCTTCCAATAAGTTTGGTGTTGTTCAAACTTTTGATCGGTGAAAACTATATTATCGAATTGCATTACTATTTTTTTTGTGGAATAGGATTATCGAATGCTCCTAAAATTGAGTATCAAAAAAAGAAGCAGTATTTTGCTCAGCAAATATGGGAGCCCCACTCTCGCCAATAAGGGGGATCTCCTTTATTCTAATCTCTGGTCTTTCTACAATTACGTTTAGAATCTTTAGAAGACGTTGGGTCCAAAGATCAATAGTCTCCGTCTTGTATAAATCAATATTGTGTTCAATGTATAAGCTAATCTGTCCAATGGGCTCCATTGCGACCCGGAGCGTCAGGTCGTATTTTGAAACTGGAAAAACAATATCAGTGTAGCCACTCAACCAAATATTGGTTTCGTCTGCGTTCTCTACCTTAATCAATCCCTCTTCTCCTTCGTCTCCTAGTAGAACATCATCTGTATTTCGTAAGGCAACCAAAGTATTGAATACTGGATACTTATTTTTCGGGCGCTTAATTTTCAAATCATTGACGATCTGATCAAATTGATACCATTGATGATCAAAGGCTCCAAGCATATTTTGTTGGACCAAATCTAATAAATCGAGGAAGGTAGAATTGGGATCAAATACCGTACGAATGGGTAAAGTACTAGTGTAAAATCCAATCTGATTTTCTAGATTATAGTGATTTCTGGCAGTAATTGTAGTACCAAAAACGACATCCGATTCCATGGTATAGCGATAGTAAAGAGCTTTTACTGCGGCCATAATCACCATGAAAAAACTAGCTTTGTTTTCAACCCCTAATGTACTGATTTGCTCGCTCAATTCAACGCTCAACCATTCCGTTCTATTGATTCCTCTCCAAGTCTTCTGCGCAGGTCGTTTGTAATCAAGTGGAAATTCACTTTCTGGTAATGTTCCCTCTAAATGTTCCGTCCAATACGCTTGATGCTTTTTCAGTCGTTCAGGGCTAAGCATCTTGTTACTCCAGGTAGTGTAGTCCTTG
>JBCCSR010000560.1:0-4554 GCA_039199865.1 Bacteroidota bacterium | reverse complement strand
GTATTTATGAAAATCAAAATATTTAACAAAACCACTAAGATAGCATCAGCATCAATGCTTGTGGCTTCTTGCTTGTTTGCAGGAGCAGCTATGGCCAAAGATTCTGTTAAAGTTGGTGTTATCTCTTTTTTAACTGGACCCGCAGCAAAGTTAGCATTGGCGGCCAGCGTAGTATCTGGGCTATTGATCGGTGGATACTTGATGCTTTCTTCTACCGTCCCTGCACGAGGAGCCCGCAGTTGTTTTTTGTAGACCAATTCTACCCCAGTCCCAGATGAATTCATGGCGTAGAACTCTGCCCACATTTCAAATTCAGGATAGAAGCTGACTTTACAGAATCCTTTTCTTTGGACGGCAAAATTGACTCCATTGCCTTTGGTTGTGTAATGGCTTCGGGAGCCTGAACCACTGACGATGTATTGCAATTTATCTTGCTCGAAATGTTGCAAACTATTGTCGTGAGCGGAGGCAAATAAAACGTGCATCCTAAATTTTTTGGCAATGCCCTCGATGCCTTGCATCAATTCTTTGTAGAGCGGATTGCTTAGGTCTTGCCTAGTACCACTAATTTTGCGATAGAGACTGGCAAAGGAACCGATGATGGGGAGTGGAACGGAGATGTTTTTGCTTTCTTTTAGCGGCAATAGTTGATCGCCAAGGGAGAAATACCCACCATAGTTTCCGTTGGAGCGAATGGGATGATGCATAAAGATGACGACCTCGTCGTTTTTGTGATTGCTCAGCGTTTCTTCAATGTGTTTGAGTAAATCATGTCTTGAAGCAATGTCACAACCTTGATTGATGTCTTTTTCGTAGGTCCAGTTTTGGAGCCACCATTGGGTGTCGAGGAAGATGAAAATTAGATCTTTGTTGATTTTGACTACTTTGGGATCTGCACAACCATTGCCTGGATACATTTTAACTTTATCCTTTTGCTCGTAATAGTTTTCCAGGTATTTCTCTTGCCGTTTTAAGGCCTTCAAACCTTTTTTTCGACCATTTTTCCAATCTCTTTCACCGGGGATGAAGTAGGTGCGTCCCGGAAAATCGTCCAGGATGTCCAGTTGTTTGTTCAATATTTTTTCTGCTCTTCCTCGCTCTTTATTCTTTTTTGAGGGCATCCCTTCCCCATACAATTGATCACCCAGATAAACCAAACTACTGTTTTTCGCTTCTTTTGCGATCATTTTTTGCAATTCATCGAGGACTGGATTCTCCCCTGAGGAGGGGACATCACCCGTGTTTCCGATTAGATAGAGGGTATGAACAGGCGATTGACTGGGGGAGTTAGTGGATCTATCTTGCCAATTTTTGGCCTTTTTATCATAATAAGCCCGCTTGGTATGGCTACAAGCGAATAAGTTGACCAGGGCGAGAAGGTAGATTAATCTTTTCATTTGTGTTGGAGATTTGCGATATCAATTGACTTTGGCTAGCTTAAATATAAAGTGTTGGCAAAGATTTGCAAAATTTGATAGCGAATCTTTGAGATTTGGTCTCAGATCAATTCATTTTGTCATTTGCATTCAACTTTTCCCTACTCTGTACGGTGGCCACTTGAAATGGGGTAGAGTAGGACGCTCATTGGCTTATTTTTGCTTTTGGGGCGCACCAAGCAAGGCAAGTATTTTTACTTAAAAAAGGGACGGGCCATGGGAAAAACTTGAAAAAAGGGATGGGCTACAAAATAGAAACCCTCGCAGTCGCTGACTAACGAGGGCCTCCTTTCAGGCTATATATTGTTTCTTTGTTATTGAACTTTACTGTTGATTTGGTTCAATGGCGTCTTATTACCCAACTTATCAGACGCGATTTCCACAAATTGCGTGTAAACACTTCGCTACTGTACGACAAATTGGTGTACCTTTTGACGACCGTCCAACAATTGCACCTGCAAAAAGTGAACACCTGCTTTTGTATCGCTGAGCTGGATGGTGGTACTGGGGCCAAATGGGCCTTGAACTTGCAGCAAACGTTGTCCCAGCAAATTGAAGACTGCGATGTTGCTGATGTCATCCCGAGTAAAATTGACTTGGAAAGTTCCCCGGTTAGGATTGGGGAAAAGCTCTACTTGTCCCGCAAACTCAGCATTGCCCGCATCACCAGAGCGTGGACCTGCCCCTGATTCGTCACCATTTTCATCACTACTGTCATCATCTCCATCATCCCCACCGTCCCCGGGAGGACAGGGTCCAAATTGACATTCGTAAGGACAATCGCAGTAAGACCAGGCATAAACGGATTCTGAAACGGCAGTACAAGTTTGCCCATTCTCCATCCAAGTGACCGTAACGAAATAGTCATTGTCTCGACAATCGTGAATAAACGCATGGCTGGTTGCTCCACTATTCCATTCCAAGGTATAGGGAACTGGCTGATTGTCATCATCGAGTATTTCGACTTCTACTTCAATTCTCGTTCTACAACTCAAGAATTTGGGCGGATTGGAGTAAGGGGTCGCGGTTACCGTGATGTTGGGCTCGTAGGTACAACACTCTGGAAAACCTTCCAGATTAACACCAATATCAAAAATTGCACAGGGATCGGACTCACCGGGTTCTTCTCCGGGTTGATTGGTTGGAATAATCAACTCATTACAAAGGCTATTCCACGAATTATCGAAAACGCTGACATTAACAGGAGAACTTTCCCAATCGTGGGAGTAGGTGACTGACATTGCGAGTTGATAGGGCCCTTCCTCCAAGGTACAATCGTTGGGAATGACAAAGGTGATAGTGGTATTTGTTTCACCCGATGGATTTGATGAATCCGCTGGATTTACTGTCTCCTTCTCTGGCTTGAAGGTATATTTCAAATCACTATTAAAATACAACTCAAAAGTTGGGTTGATCCAGATGACATGATCGGTATTATTGTAGGCCTTAAGGCTGACGTCGACGACATCTCCCGGTTGGTAGTTGCCACCTGTGGGGATATTGAAAAGTACACTCATACTACTTGACAGTTGTTGGGCAAGAAGTGGAGAGCTACACAATCCACAGCAGGCGATCAAGAGGAACATTATTTTTTTCATAACTTGATATGGTTGGTGGACCCTACATTTCGAATGGATCGGAATGGAGGGGCCAAGATGATCTAATTAGTGGATGATGAATTTATGAGTTTCCGAACTTCCGTTTGCGTAGCGAATACGGAGCAGATAAGTCCCTATCAATGCTTGATTCAAATTGATATTCACATCATTGCTCGTAGGGCTTGGTAAGCGCATCACTTGTTGCCCCAAAATATTTTGGACTTCCACTGCAAGGGCGATTTTACCTGCGGGTAGAGACAGGGTAAACTGACCATGATTGGGGTTAGGGAACAATTGTGCATTTAGATTGCTCCCATCCAATTGGGCAGGAGACTGACCGGGAGAGGCCGTACTATTATCACCGCCACCACCTGGTCCAGCACCACCACCACCGCCACCAATCGGTCCGGTACCACTTGGACAATCACATTGACAAGCACACATGGAAGTGGCCTCAACAGTATTGGATACGGCACTGCATTCCTGCCCGTTTTGCATCCAGTATATGGTTGCATAATATTCATAATTGCCGCAATCGTGAATAAAAGAAGGGGTGGTTAATCCATTGCTCCACTCGATGAGATAGGGAACGGGATTGCCCTCATCGTCTTTTAAAGTAACGGCAACCTCTACCCTGGACTTGCAACTAAATCGCTTGGGGGGTACCGTGTAGGGAATCACATTGGCCAAAATTTCAGGCTCATAAGTACAGCATTCCGGAAAGTTTTCTAAATCAATATTAATGTTGAACACTTCGCAAGGAGCGGACTCTCCGGGATCTTCTCCGGGAGGATTGGTGGGGATGATCAATTCATCACAAATGACTTCAAAGGCTTCATTAAAGGTATTGGTATTGACCGTCGAGGCTTGCCAATCATGCGAATAAGTTACCGTCAATTTTAACTGGTATCCCCCCGCTTCCAGGGTACAATCTGAGGGTATGGTAAAGGTAAAGGAATCTTCTGTGGTTTCTATGGCACTTGCCGTAGCTTTTTCGGGTTGAACGCTGTAGGCAACTTCGTCATTGAGCAATAGATCAAAAGTAGGATTGATCCAAATGTCATGCCCCGAGTTGTTGTAGGCCGTAAAGTCGGCGGTAATGAGATCACCAGGTTGATAAGTACCTCCTCCACTTGGCGTGGAAAATTGCACCGTCATAGTACTTGAAAATTGTTGAGCGATGAGGCCGGGAACTCTCAATCCGCACCAAGCCACAAGAAGTAAGATTAATTTTTTCATTACTTTTTTGTTTTAAGACAAATTTTAAAATGTTGTTTAAAGAAATCTGTCAGTGTCTATGATGTGAATATGCTTAATCAACAACAAATTGTTTGTTTTCTAAGGTGCCGTCGTCGTAATGGGCTCTGAGAAGGTATACACCAGTTGGAACAGAACCCATTTGTACGGGAATGATGTCTTTGAAATCTCCATTCATTTCCAAGAGCTTAGTACCCGTCCCATTCCACACTTCAAGCATGTTAGCCGTCTTGTTTTTGGGAAGAAAAACTTGGAAGTTTCCT
>JBCCSR010000559.1:0-4555 GCA_039199865.1 Bacteroidota bacterium | reverse complement strand
GTTTTATTCCTTTGTGGGAACTAGCATAGTTGCTCTTTTCTTTTGGGTCATCAATCCACTATTGCGTTATTTTCATCTGGGAAAAGTCATTTCTCACGAGCAAGCTGCTTCGATTATCGGGGAACACTTTGTAGATGTAAAAGATAAATTGCTCAATATTTTACAACTCAAAAAACAAACAGTCGGTACTTCTGAGGCTCAGCTCATCAATGCTAGTATCAATCAAAAAACGGAAAAGATTAAACTGGTCCCCTTTAAGTCGGCCATCAATTTGGGACAAAACAAAAAGTACTTGCGTTATGCCCTACCTCCTTTGCTTTTGCTGATTGTCCTCTTATTTGCTGCACCAAGTATGATCAAGGACAGTACCAATCGATTGATCAACAACAACAAAGAATTTGAGCGAGAGGCTCCTTTCTCTTTTATTATTGATCAAAAAGACTTATCCGTTGTGCAATTTTCCGATTATCTTTTAGAGGTAAAAATAGAGGGAGAGGTTTTGCCAAATGAAGTATTCATCGATATTGACAATTATCAGTATCGATTGAATAAGAAATCTAACAATATCTTTACTTATCAGTTTAGCAATGTTCAAAAAGATACAGAATTTAAAGTATTTTCTAGTGGGGTAAACTCTGATGATTACTTGTTGGGGGTATTGAAGAAGCCGAATGTAACTGGATTTGAGATCAAACTCGACTTTCCAAAATACACGCAACGAAAAGATGAAAAGCTGGCAAATATTGGAGACCTAGTTGTTCCCCTGGGAACCAACATCGATTGGGTGTTCAACGCATTGAATACTGACGATATCTCTATTGCTTTTTCCAACAATAAAGAGTTGAGTGAAACCACTCGTTTTTCAGATGAACTTTTTACTTTCAAAAAACGAGCATTAAGAGATCAGCAATACAAATTGTATGTTTCCAACAATGACTTACCAAATGCAGATTCTATTGCTTACTCCATCACCGTCATTCCAGACTTGCATCCCACCATCAACGTCGAACAATTTAAGGATAGTACCGATAGTAAGTTGCTCTTCTTTGTTGGCGATGCCGCCGATGACTACGGCTTGTTAAATCTTACTTTCAATTATCGCACCACCAACGCTAAAGGGGTCCAAGGTGCCGTTCAAACAACGCAATTGCAAAAACCTGGTACCAAGCAAATTCAGTACGATCATACTTGGGATATTGCAGAATTGGAGCTGCAACCTGGTGATGAGTTGACTTACTACTTTGAAGTCGCAGATAATGATGGGGTCAATGGAAGCAAAACGGCACGGACCAATTTAATGACTTACAAAAAGCCTACGGTTGAGGAGTTTGAGGAAATGGCCTCCAAGAATAATGATGAAATCAAGAAAGACCTCGAAGAGTCGCTTAAAGAGTCAAGGGAGATCAAGAAAGACATGAAAGAGCTACGGGAAAAATTACTTCAGGAAAAAGAGCTCAACTGGCAGACCCGAAAGGAATTGGAAAAACTCATGGAACGCAAGGAGGAGTTGGAAAAGAAAATGGAGGATGCAAAAAATAATTTTGAAGAAAACCTCAAAAACCAAGAAGAATTTGAACAACCCAATGAAGAAATATTAGAGAAGCAAGAACAAGTGCAGAAAATGTTTGAAGAGTTGATGAGTGAAGAAATGAAGGAGCTCATGGAAAAAATTGAAGAGCTCATGCAGGAATTAGAAAAAGAAGGAGCGCTAGAGATGATGGAGCAAATGGAGTTTGATGATGAGGAATTAGAAATGGAACTCGATCGCGCCCTAGAACTTTTTAAGCAATTGGAAATGGAGTTGGAAATGGAAAAAGCTATTGAAGACTTGGAAGAACTGGCAAAAGAACAAGAAGAATTGAGTGAAGAAAGTTTGGAGGAAAATGCCAATCAGGAAGAGCTAGAGGAAAAGCAGGAAGAAATCAACGAAAAGTTTGATGAGATCCAAAAACAAATGGAAAATATCGAACAGAAAAATGAGGAACTGGAAAATCCAAAAGACCTAGAGAACCAAGAAGAGCGAATGGAAGACATTCAAGATAATCTAGACGACAGCCAAAAACAACTCCAACAACAGCAAAATAAGAAAGCGTCAAAATCACAAAAAGATGCTTCCCAAAAAATGAAGGAAATGGCAGAATCCATGGCCATGCAAATGGAGTCTCAACAGATGGAGCAAATGCAAGAGGACATGGAAGCACTCAGACAGTTGTTAGAAAACCTCGTAACCATTTCTTTTGATCAAGAAGATTTAATGGATCAAATCGGAAGAACAAATATCAATACTCCACGTTATGTGGATTTGGTTCAGGGGCAGTATAAACTCAAAGATGATTTTAAATTGGTAGAAGATAGTCTACAAGCATTGAGCAAACGCGTTTTCCAAATCGAGTCTTTCATTACCGAAAAGGTAACGGAAATAAAGAGCAATATGAAGCAGGGATTGACAGATTTGGAAGAGCGTAAAAAACTGGAAGCTAGTGAACATCAGCAAAGAACAATGAAAAATGTCAATGACCTAGCACTAATGCTAAGCGAAGTCATGGAGCAAATGCAACAGCAAATGTCGGGCATGATGGCAGGGAATCAGATGTGTAATAAACCTGGAGGAAAGGGAGGAAAGAGTGGCAATGTTCCGATGGATAAAATCTCTAACGCCCAAGGAGAGCTCAATAAACAAATGAAGCGCATGAAGGATGCGATGAAACAAGGAGATGGTGGAAGCAGTAAAGAGTTTGCTCAAATGGCCGCTCGACAAGCGGCACTACGTAAAGCACTGAAGGAAAAGAAAGATGCCATGCAGCAAAGAGGACAGGGAAGTAAGGAACTACAAGACATTATTGACGAAATGAATAAGATCGAAACGGATTTGGTCAATAAGCGTTTGAATAATGAAATGCTGAAAAGACAGCAAGATATTTTAACCCGATTATTGGAGGCAGACAAAGCCGAAAGAGAAAGAGAATACGATAAAAAGCGAAAAGCAGAGTCAGGGGTCGACAAAGATCGCAAAATGCCTCCTTCCTTGGAAGAGTACATCAAAAAGCGGGAATCAGAGATCGACATGTACAAGGCAGTTTCCCCTTCCTTGAAACCGTATTATAAGTTTTTGGTGGAAGAATATTTCAAATCTTTGAAAAAACAATGATTTTAACTAATATTAACAAAACAAAACATTACTGTTTCTCGTAAGAGTAATTGTAATCTCAATATTCAGCGATCAAGGGATCAATGACATTCTACAGGGTAGAAATCGATAAATTTTGAAGAAAATAGAGGAGAGACCTTGCTTTTATTGATGATTAGCACGAAAATTGTTGATGAATCATCGCACTGTATGGCCTATAAACTAAATAAACCGCAAATACTCGCCAAGCAAAAACAAGTAAATATGCTTACCATTGCTTCCGATCCAAAAAATGTTGCCAGCGTTGAACCGTTTGTAGAGAAGGTATTCAAACGATACCAGATCAATCCTGATATGTATGGAAACATTTTGATCACACTCACGGAAGCAGTAACCAATGCAATTATTCACGGAAATGACCGGGATCAATCTAAAAAGGTAAAAGTTCAACTCAGAAAACTCCAAAATACACTTACTTTTCTCATCTCTGATGAAGGCCCTGGTTTTGATTTCGAGGATCTACCTGATCCTACGGCACCAGAAAATTTGATGAAAGTTGGGGGAAGAGGGGTATTTCTAATGCGCCAACTTTGCGATCAAGTTGAGTACCACAACAACGGGAGTACCGTTGAAATTCACTTCAATATATGAGTTCCATCGGAATCAATTTCTTCTCCGAGGCCATCACCTTTCAACTAGATAATCAGGATGTTTTAGCACAGTGGCTCCACAGCGTAGTCTTGGAGGAGAAAAAAGCAATTGAATGCATCAATTTTATCTTTTGCTCAGATGAATACTTACATAAAATTAATGTAGCGTATCTCAATCACGATACCTACACGGATGTCATTACTTTTCCTTATGCTGCTTTTCCGGTTGAAGGAGATGTGTTCATCAGTATTGAAAGGGTAAAGGAAAATGCAGAACAATATCAGGTAGATTTTACCACAGAGTTGCACCGAGTCATGGTACATGGTACTTTACATTTGCTTAATTATCTAGATAAATCTGTCGAAGAAAAGAGACAGATGACTCGTTTAGAAAATAAATACCTTCAGCGATTGGCATTAAAACCAAATTAAGTCTATTTTGCGGGCTTATTTTCAAGAGCAGATAGTTTCAAAAATTCATTATTTAATCAATTTTTGGTATAAATCTAATGAATTGAGGCAATGCTTTTTGTTGTTTCCTACCTGATTAAGCCAATTTCCATACGAAAAGTGGGTAAGCGTTTCATTTTCAATTGCTTTCAGGTGATTAAATATGATTCCCTGAATCTTTAAGTGCCCAATATCGTTTTTCCATGTATCCGGTAGCACAACAGGAATTTGATATTATCTATTTAGTTTAGTAAAAATCGATGCCCAAATTTTAATACTTTCATAATACTGTTTCTGCTTTATTACTCAAACCATAAATTTGAGCATC
>JBCCSR010000558.1:0-4559 GCA_039199865.1 Bacteroidota bacterium | reverse complement strand
ACGTGCAAGTATTTGTGATTGATGCTGCTCGTTCCGTAACCAATGGTTCGGTGAACATTGTCAAAATTGATTCCATCCAAGCTTCTTTGAACGTTGAAATGGCTATTGTTGATCTCAGAAGCCGTTTCCCATTCGACCGTAACATCTCTAGTTCCTACACTGTTGTAAGCACTAAATTTGGTGAGGTCAACGGGCAAAGGAATTTCCCGAACACGGATGTAATCGAAAGCAAACTCCTCGGTACTTGTATTGGAGTTCGTACAGATTTGAACCGATAAAGTGGTGCCCATACCTGCGATGGGAACCGCTACAGATTGGAATATAGTACCAAGCGGAAAGGTACCATCACCAATTTCATCATTATCAGTATCCAAAGATATATTCGTAAAACCCGCATTAGCATGCCAATCCAATACTTTGGTAAAGCCTCCTCCATCAATATCAAAGGAAACCTCCATGTCATTATCCGATTCGTAGGGCGTTGGCGAAGTAGTATCATGGCCGCCAAATAAACCAACAAAGCCAAGATTCATTCTTCCGGTGATATCGACAGAGATGGTAACGCATTGCGTGGGATTGCCAGAACCACCAACCTGAGGGTCATCATTGTCTTCAGAAGCCCAGTAGCGGGCAGTGCCCTCCCCTGGATTACCAGAGGCATCCAATTCTCCGGTGTAATCATTGACACTATTGTGGGAAATATCGGCATCTGTTACATCGGCAAAATGATCATTTTGCCCATCAATTACATCAACCGTAGCCGTCACACAGCTACAATCTCCTCCGCTTCCGGAGGTGTAATCACCAGAGTTGGATTCAAAGCTCTCCGTAAAGAAGACTTGTGCATTCAGCCCGAAAGCACACAATAAAAATAGGGAAAGTAAGTATACGTTCTTCATAACATGGATTTTGTGAAAATAGGTTCTTTTTGTAATCAATTCGATTTAAAAATGAGTAAAACTTATCGAGCCATTTGTTGAAAAACCGCAATTGGCTATATCGTACATTTAGAGATCATGTAGCTGTTTTGCATTGCTAAAGATAGCTAAATAAAAATTTTTTCGACTTGTGTTGAATACTTGTTTGGTAGAATGGTTTCCTTCCTGGATTGAACGTTAAAGTTAATAAACTGTTTTTTCGCTAAAGTGTTTCGATCTGAACTTTATTTCTTCGATGGAATACCATTTTTTGTGGAACGACCAAGGGGAAGTACCAGCTAGGTCATTTCTATTGTGTTATTGGCTTTCTTTTTTAAAATACACTATCCTTTGTCTTGGAGTACAAGCAAAGGATAGTGTAGCTTGTTGGCGCTTCTTATGATCTAGAAGGGTAAGTGCCCTGTAGAGCAATAATGTAGTTGATCGCCAGTGCGGGCATCATATCATCAATAGGTTGTGCATTACCAGTTTGTTGTAAGGCAACGGTGATTCCGTTGGACACCCCATCGAGTGCTTGTCCGGCCGAAGCGCCATTCCCACTGTAAATATTAGCGGGACTTTCTGCAAGCACATTGCCATCTGGATTGCCTTCGTCACCAATACTTGAACTTACCATAATGGACACGTTTCCTCCGACTGTAGCCGTGTGACCATGATTTGGCATGGTCAATAGGGTCATCGTATTTGTTTCAAGACCAAATTTTGAGCCCAGTCGGCGATCCGTTAGGCCAGGGCCATTGCCCGCATGAATGGGGAGGCGGCCGCGTAATTCAGGTAGTGCAAAAGTCGTTCTTCCATCGCCACCATAGGTGGTACCAAGGATGGAAAACAAGGCCGTATTTTGACTGATGGGAAGCAACTGACCATCGCAAAAGGCCCAGCCTCTTGGAGCAAAGTTGCCAGCAAACATTATAATTTCACCAATGAATGGATTCATAATAAAATTTATTTTTACTCTTTGCCGCTTAGATTGGCATTGTCCAAAAAAAATTGTCCAGTACTCTTTTCGAGTAGCTAATCGCATGCTCATTGATCCAACCGTGGCAAAGAGGACGTTTTATAAAATCAATATTCACATTTTTTTATCAGCAAAAGCATTAGCTTCTAGAGGGGAAGATTCCCTGTAATGCAATAATGTAATTGACGACCTGTACGGGCTGCATGTTATTGATGGGCTGACTACCTCCATTGTTGAGTACATTTACCGTTACTCCATTGCTTACTCCATCAAGTGCCTGTCCGGGTGAGGCGCCATTCCCACTGTAGACATTTGCTGGACTTTCGGCGAGTACATTACCATCTGGGTTTCCTTCGTCACCGATGCTGGAGCTAACGCCAATCGAAATATTTCCACCGACAACCGCAGTGTGACTGTGTGGAGGCAATTGGTTTTGGTTTAAGGTATTGGTTTCGGTGCCCGTTTTTGCGCCCAAGGTACGATTGCTCAGCCCAGGACCATGTCCAGCGTGCATTCCTGCTCTTCCACGAAGATCGGGGAGTGCAAAAGTGGTCCGGCCATCGCCACCATAGGTAGTACCGAGAAGTGAAAATAAGGCACTGTGTGAGCTGATGGCAAGCAACTGACCATCACAAAGGGCCCATCCGCGAGGGGCAAAATTGCCACCAAACATCGTAATTTGACCAATAAAGGGTTCCATAAGGTTGAATTTAGAGGTTAAGAAAATAATTGAAATCGTATTGTTATTACACAAAATACTGTATCGGGTTTGAAGCAATCTAATGCCTTAAACCAATCACCATTTTATATCAATACAAAAGAGATAGTTAGAGTTGAGAAGCGTTTGTTTTTCATTTAATTTATTGGGTTTGCACGTAAAATACAAACATTTTTTAATATGGCAAACTTTCGTTTGATTAATCCCTTTAATCGTTGATTTTTACTTCTCATAAGACAAAATTACAATGCATTCTTCCCTTATAATAGGGTATTTATACCTGTTTTTAGCGAGAAATTGTCTTTTCTACGCTCCCTTCTGCGTATATCCCTGCCTCGCTATTTTATAACAATTTTTACCCAGTACTCAATCGGGAGTACCGAGCAGATGATCGTCCAAAAATTGTTGGGTGGCTCGTCGTCCTGCGGTCACGAGTTGTTGTTTTTCGGAAGGAAGGATTTTAAAATAATTGGCCGCAAAGCCAAAGTCATTAATGGCAATTTTTTGGCAGTCAACGGGTAGGCAAAAGTCCTGATTCAACTGGGCGCGCAGTAAGCTGTCAAACAAGGCACTGGTGTATTGATAAATTTCATTGGTTTGCAGTCCAAGTGACAATTGATGGTGAGGGGAAGATTGGAGATAGAGCAGTAGCGTATTGCCCGTCTGTTGTTGGGTGAAATGTCGGAGGGCGGCTTGGGTGAAGATTGCGCCATCGGCGTAGAGGTGGTCATCGGGGATTTGATTGCTAAACTGCCAGGCATGGAAAAACAGGGGAATGGAGATGGACGCTCTTACCGCTTCTGCAACGGACACCTGTGGACTAGCCCCAAAGGAAAAGGATTTTATTTGCTGCTGAGCCATATCACTTGCGTAAATGATGAGATCGCAACAGTATGTTTCCTGAAGATGGGCAAAAGTACTATCGGGTGCGTACCCTTTTTCTTTGAGTCGATCTTTAAGCCAGTTTAATAAATATTGACCCCGATATAGGCCATATTCGCTGACAATACGAAAGGGGTCCCAGTCGTCTTCAAATAACCGCAAATCGGTTTTTTGAAAACGTCGAGTGAGCTCATCTGGAGAAAAGCCCAGACTGTACAAAAATGCGATGAGGGCACCGCCCGATACTCCTGCTACCTGATGGATGCCTTCTAAGGCATTGGCTTTTTGCAAAGCGGAAAGTGCTCCAGTAAAAGCCATACCTTTTACGCCACCACCATGTAAAAACAGATTGTCGAACGGAAAGCTCATTTATTTAGTCTTCTTGTTGCCCAGCAACTTTTTAATGAGATTGACGATTGCTTTCCAGAGGTCCATATGGGTTTTTCAATAAATTAGAATGACCTTCACCCAAAAGATGAAGTTTGCCTTTGGTCTTTACCACCAAGGAATAGGGCCATCTTTTCAATCAGAAGACAGCGATTTCCTAAAGATAAGATTTGATACGGACTTGTAAAACCTTCCCAACGCGCTTTGTTGAGATGGATCAAAGCAATCATCCGGAGTCCTGCAATCGAACAGATAGGGCTGGACTCACTTCTAAGGATAAAAATAGCGATCAATTGTTGATCTACTGTTGCCTACTTTGTAGTGCAGAATGCCTCGATGAAGTCAAAAATATATTGGTACGAGACAGTCATTTACTGCCATTACAAAGTACGCATACCTACGGCTGAATTGTAAAATGAATATATATTTAGCTCAATCTATAAAATTACTAGTGACGACGCTTTGACGAACTAATCAAAAGCGTCGCCAACCAGTAGATTAAACAACCAGTTCTTTTTTAGGGGGTATTTCCGAGCTGAAGTCTGAAGGAAGTTGGAGCCCTCAACTCATTGGAGTTAAGGGCTGTCATCTACCGCAGTCTAAGTAAAGCATGTTTTTCGGAAATAACATTTGGTTTTTTGGAGTCGTGTTTGAACATAAGGTTTTTTTTTTTTTT
>JBCCSR010000557.1:0-4561 GCA_039199865.1 Bacteroidota bacterium | reverse complement strand
GAATCAAGATTGGTTGCTCCAAGAAATTAGGCAATAGAAGGGTCTGGCAATTGCTTTCAAACCCCTCAAATTAGCTCTATTAGTCCTTCAATTCTCTCTCAATCAAAGCAGCAATATCAATTGCTTAGCGCACAAATAAAAAAATCGGTACCGGGAAAACCCGATACCGATCGATCTTTACCAAGGACGCCAAGGGCATCCATCGGTTTTGTTTGATTTAGTTGCCAAGAACAATCATCTTCTTGGTCGCTTTGTTTTGATTGGTTTGTAAAGTATAGTACATCAAACCAGTGTGATTAATGCTCGATTTGTCGAGACTGATTTGATTGAATCCAGCCGCAAAATCTGCTTGTTGATTGTATAAGATTCTACCGGACATATCGAAAATGGTCAGTGTGGCTTCGCCAGCTTCTGGCAAGTTGAAACTGATGAGCGTTTGATCTGCGAAAGGATTGGGTTGGTTTTGGTACAAGGCAAAAACAGGCTCGACACTTGTTCCTGCCGCTCCTTTGAATGCCAAATTGAGGTCCAAGAGTTCTACCGCATCGTTATACGCTTCGGAAGCCGTATACGGGCTACCAAGTTGTAAGACTTCGCTCAACTGTACCGCTGACTTGGCCGTCAACTCAAGTCGGAACAATACCTCTCCTTTGTCGAGGCTCACGGCATTGTTGACATTCCAACTACTGGTGATAATGCCTTCACCCAGACGATTCATACCAAAATTAGCACTGCTCATTTCTGGTAGGGCCGCAGCATGAATATCGACGAAGTCGATTTGGGCAGGATCAAAGTTTAAGCTGTATTGGAAACCAGCAATACGATTGAAATCCTCGGCTTTAAAGTCGATGAGGTAGGTCTGCCCTGCTTCTAATTTTTGATCGTCTATCTGGAAAGACAAACTTCCCTGACTACGCGTATCTCCTGCGCCAGCCAATTGGTTGGCAACCGCATTGCCATTGACATCTCCAATTTTTATTGCAATGAAATTCGCAACTTGATCGGCGGTCAACCCATTGATGGAGTAAATGGATGGGAAGGTAAAGGCAAATGGATTATTTGGCTCTGGGAAGAGGTAGTCTTCTTCCACAAAACGCCAAGAATCGCTGTTGCTGAATGCTTCAGTGATGAAGAGAATCAATTTTCTAATTTCAACCAAATCATTCGCCGTGATGGTACCAGAATTATTGGCATCAGCAGCAATCATTTTGTAAGGAGAATCGAGCAATTCCATTCCGAGGATGTGCTTGCTGATCAAAATCAAGTCCATGGTGGAGACCCCATTTAGTGGATCATCGTTGCGATAGGGACTGATTTCATAATTTTCATTCTCCTCTCCTTCAAACTCAAATTGACCATCGCTAGTAGTCATCATATTGCCCAGCAGTCCTTGACTACCCAAGCTCAAGGAAACTTCTACATTTTCTACTTCTTCATTGTATGCATCCATGATGGCCCCCGAAATATTGAAAATATTGGCCGTAGGTTCTTCCTTTAGTCTAAAGATAGCCGTAACGGAAGAGGTATTGCCACAACCATCGGTTGCAATAAAGCTCACTTCTGTGGTGGCAAATGGACCGACGAATTCCGTATTTGGACTGGCAGGAGAAAAACTCCAAGTGATTTCAGCCATTCCACTACAATCATCCACAACGCTCAAATTGCCGAGGTTGTCATTGGCCCAAGCCTCATACTCCGACTGCGCCAAGTCATTGTCATAACGGATGGCATCGTACGTCTCTCCTTCAATTTGGGCACCATCATCATCTTTAATGACAACGAGGGCAGTACAAGTTGACGTTCTACCACACTGATCAGTGGCGGTAAAAGTAACAATCTGCCAAGCTACCGTGTTGGGTACGGAAACGGGACCACTGTTGCAGTTTTGATTGAAAAATCCATTGGGATTAAAGTCGTCGGTGACCACTGTACTACCAATACAAGAAGTGTTGACCACTGCTCCTTCCGCAAAGTTGGCAAAAGAAGATTCGATCATATCGGTATCGGCAGGACAATCGATAATGCAAATCTCGGCGGGGCAAACGAATTCAGGAGGATCGTTTTGGATCGTATAAGTTTGGACATGGGAAGCCGTTCTTCCACAATCATCAGTTGCCGTGTAGGTATACTGTAGGTTTGAATTGGGACAGTTGGGGGTACCACTCACTTGGACTTCACTTACCGTGAACGTCAAACCGAGATTACAATCTGAATCTGCATCGAATAGGTGAGGCTCAGGGATGGCATTGTGGGAGCAATCAATTGTTCTATCTGGTGGGATAGAGGTGATCACTGGACCAATAGTGCTATTCAAGATTGTAATGGTTTGCGTACAATTACCCGTATTGTTATTCAAATCAGTGATGGAATAGCTACGGGTGATGGTGCGTTGTGCAGTGGTGGGACAAACATCTCCGGCAGTGGTCTGCGAAACGCTTAAACTTAAGTCGGCAAGCATTGCACAGTCATCAGAAGTAGAACCGCCACCAGCAATAAAATCGTCTATCGTAGTAAGTGGTTCAGGGACGTTATCACAAGAAACAAGGGCAGCAGGTGGACAAGTAACAGTTGGAGGAGTGGTGTCGTCAAGATTGATCATTTGATCACAAGTCAACGTCGTCGTTCCATCCGAAACGGTGTATGTTCGCGTAATGCTAATGCTGGCGCCCGTCATGGTCATCACATCAGTGGAACTAACGGTCAAGGGAGCATTGCAAGGATTGTCAACACTACCTCCAAGTGCGATAAAGGAAGCTTCGTCAGTAGCCGCGGCTGGAACAGCATCCGTACAACTTAGAGCGGCGTTAGGTGGACAAACGAGATTGGCGATGGGTAGGCCACACATCATGATGTTGTCGATGTAATAGATCGAACCATCTCCAGGGGTATTGCCCAATCCGTTGGGACCACCACAAGCGGGATCGCAAGTCCATCCGGGGAAGACAACGATTTTGCTATAAGAATTGGCAAGGTCGGGCATTGGACAGGCCATTGAAAAATCAAAAACCAAAGTTTCCCAGGCGTTGGCTACCGTGGTAATCGCCAATACCTCGGTGGCAATGGCACTATTGTTACAGTCTTCCAATTTTAGTAAAAATCCTCTACCAGCCGCTGGAGAGAAAACATCTACGGTCATCACCATTTCGTCGGCGGTGAAGGGAACGGGGTTTTGTAGGCAAACCACATCATTCAAGATAGATCCGGCAAAACAAGCAGCACCGGGTGTTTTGGTCGAAACAACAACTGCATTGGAAGGATCCGTGGGATCTACTCCGAGTACTGAACTCATTCCACCAAAATTGGCAATGTTGTATTGAACCATCATCTGGTCATCGAAAGTGAGAGGGAGATCTGGTGGAGGAAGTGGTGGTGTACAAGTACTGGCACAACTCTCCCAACCATTGGTGACGGTGACGGGGGTACTGGCCATGACATCTACAAAACGAAATTCTTCTGATCCAAAAAACGGATCAGTTGTCGTACAAGGCAGACCAGTGAGATCTTCTCGTTGTGGGTTCTCTGCCTGATCGAAAAACTTGTATACATAAGTACCGGGAGCCAAGTTCACCGTAGTACACCAAACGCCATCACCATCAGGGTCGGTAAGTATATTGGCCCCAGCATTTCCCATATTGAATGTACTGATTACACTTGGTGCAATTGGAGCAATGGGATCACAAGAAAGATCCAAGCAAAAAGTAACCGGTGCATCCGTCGACATCACAGGCATGACCATGACATTGTCAAAGTAATAGGTGTCAGTAGAAAATGGAGCTGTTCCTGGATTTGGATTTCCACAGGCATCTGGATCACAGGTAAACTGTGGGAAGATGATCATTTTGTCATAAGTATTCATCGGATTGGGAGGTGCTGGACAGCCTGATGAAAAATCAAAAGTCAAGGTCTCCCATTGATTGGCCACCGTAGTAACCGCAATGATTTCAGAGGAGATTGCCCCATTGGTACAATTCTCGAATTTGAGTAAGATGGAAGCCCCTACCTCCGGAGAATAAACATCCATGGAGATGACCATGTTACCGGGTCCAAAAGGAACTGGAGTGGCGAAACAAGAGGTAGCACCAACGACAACTCCTCCAAAGCAATCTGAACCAGGAGGCTTGGTGATTGCGAGTGTAGGGTTGGACGGATCGGTCGGATCGGGACTAATCATACCATTGGCACCACCAAAGCCAGCTAAATCGTAATTGATCATTGAGCTATTAAAATCTACGGGAAGTTCCAGAGGAGGAGCCATCGCAGGACAATCCCCTACATTAATCGTTATCGTTTGGGAGTTACCTGCTCCCCCCGCTGCCCAGTTAAAGAAAATATCTACAACAAAAGGAGCACCGATGGTTTGACCAGTGAAGTTATACGTAAACGTTGATGTACCTGGGTTTGGAAATGATATTGGATTACCAGGTCCTCCAAAAAATGCAACCAGTCCAGCTGGAAGATCTGAAGATCACACGTCAAAAAACCCGACACCATGGATTAACATGAAAAGCGTCTAATCCATTCAATTGGCGGGGTGTTGGGGTGGGGGGGTGGGGGCGGGGGG